>DATENM010000055.1 GCA_035275065.1 Blastocatellia bacterium | reverse complement strand
CCGCGGTGGGTGCTGCTGGTGGGAGATGCGAGCTATGACGGGAAGAACTATCTGGGGTTGGGCGAGAACGATCTGGTGCCGACGAAGGTGATGTGGACGAACACGTTCGAGACGGCGACGGATGACTGGCTGGGGGATGTCAACGGCGATGGGCTGGCGGATGTGCCGGTGGGGCGGTTGCCGGTGCGGACGCTTCAGCAGGCGCAAGCGATGGTTGACAAGATCATCAGCTACGACAGCAACCACCAGGATGGCGCGCTGCTGGTCGCCGACCGCAATGACGGCTTTGATTTCGAATCGGCGACCGGCACCGTTAAAAGTCTCTTACCTGCCGATATGAGGACAGAGCAGGTGATCCGCTCACAGACGGATGATGCGACGGCGAACCGCGCGATCATCGATGCGATCAATCGCGGGCCGAAGCTGGTCAACTATGCCGGGCACGGCTCGGCGAGCGTCTGGCGCGGCAACCTGCTGACCAACGACAGTGTGCCGCTGCTGACGAATCAACAGGCGCTGCCGGTGGTCGTTTCGATGACCTGCTTGAACGGCTTGTTCAATGACCCGCGCAGCAACAGCCTCGGCGAAAGCCTGTTGCTGTCAGAGCGCGGCGGCGCGATTGCTGTCTGGGCTTCGTCGGCGCAAACCGTGGCCTACGGCCAGGCGCAGATGAATCAAGAGCTGATTCGCCAGCTCTTCCAGGGCGCGAGCGGAATGAATCAATCGCTCACCTTGGGGGAAGCCATCAGCAGGGCCAAAGCCGCGGTCAGCGACGCGGACGTTCGCCGGAGCTGGATACTGCTCGGCGATCCGATGTTGCGACTAAGGTAGGGCGACCGCTGGCCCCTGATGACGATCAATCGCAAGCAGCGTAAGCGTTCTACTTCGTCACCGTGACGACATTTGACCTGCTGAGATTGAAGGCGGAATCATAGGCCAGGGAGACCCACGTATGCCTGCCGGGCGCGATCTGGTCAGCGGGCCAAAGCAGGCGGTAGGGCGGATTGACCGACGCCAATCGATGACGGCGGCGCACGACACGGCACGGTGGCGCTGCAAGCCGCTTGCTTTTATGTGAAAGGATGGTAAGCATTGATGACCGACACGACACCACTCACTGAGCGCCCGGCCTATCAGGTGCTCGCCGCACATTACCAGCAGATCAAAGGCCGGCACCTGCGCGAGCTGTTTGCCGAAGACCCTAAGCGCGGCACTCGCATGGTCATCGAAGACCTCGGCATCTACTTCGACTACTCGAAAAACCGCGTCACCGACGAGACCATCCGCCTGCTCGTCCGTCTGGCCGAAGCCTGCGGCGTCGCAGAGCGCCGTGACCAGATGTTTCGCGGCGACAAGATCAACCTGACGGAAAATCGCGCCGTCCTGCATGTCGCTTTGCGAGCGCCGCGCAATCAGACCATCCTCGTAGACGGTGTCGATGTCGTGCCGGAAGTTCACGCCGTGCTCGATCACATGGCGGCATTTGCCGACCGCGTGCGCAGCGGCGAATGGACGGGCCATACGGGTAAGGCGATCCGCAACGTCGTCAATATCGGCATCGGCGGCTCGGACCTCGGCCCGGTCATGGCTTACGAAGCGCTGCGCCATTACAGCGCCCGCGATATGACCTTCCGCTTCGTCTCGAATATTGACGGCACAGACTTTGCCGAAGCTACACGCGACCTCGACGCCGAAGAGACGCTGTTCATCGTTTCGTCAAAGACCTTCACGACGCTCGAAACCATGACCAACGCGCAGACGGCGCGCGCCTGGGCGCTCGGCTCGCTGCGCGACGAAGCGGCGATTGCCAAACATTTCGTCGCGGTTTCAACCAACGCCGAAGAGGTGACGAAGTTCGGCATAGACACCGCCAATATGTTCGGCTTCTGGGACTGGGTCGGCGGGCGTTACTCGATGGACTCGGCCATCGGGCTTTCGTCCATGATCGCCATCGGGCCGGACAACTTCCGCGAGATGCTGGCCGGCTTTCACGCGATGGACGAGCATTTCCGCAGCGCGCCGCTTGAGCAGAACCTGCCGGTGCTGATGGGCTTGCTGGCGGTCTGGTATAACAACTTCTTCGGCGCGCAGACGGTCGCGGTGCTGCCGTATGACCAGTACCTCAAGCGCTTTCCGGCTTACCTGCAACAACTGACGATGGAATCAAACGGCAAGCGCGTCACCGTAGACGGCGCGGCGGTTGACTATGACACGGGGCCGATCTACTGGGGCGAGCCGGGCACCAACGGCCAGCATTCGTTCTACCAGTTGATTCATCAGGGGACGCGGCTGATCCCTTGCGACTTCATCGGCTTCTGCCGCTCGCTCAACCCGCTCGGCAATCACCATGACCTGTTGATGGCGAACCTGCTGGCGCAGAGCGAGGCGCTGGCCTTTGGCAAGACGGCGGACGAGGTGCGCGGCGAAGGCGCGCCCGATTGGCTGGTGCCGCACCGCACGTTTACCGGCAACCGCCCGTCGAATACCCTCCTGCTTGAACAGTTGACCCCCGAAGCGCTGGGCAAGCTCGTGGCGCTGTACGAGCATAGCGTCTTTACGCAAGGCGTGATCTGGAACATCGATTCCTTTGACCAGTGGGGCGTCGAACTCGGCAAGGTGCTTGCCAAGCGCATCATCCCCGAACTCTCTGGCCAGGACGCGCCGGCGCATGACAGCTCGACCAATGCGCTCATCCGGCGCTATCGGAAGATGAAGTAAGGGGAAGCCGCGCTCAGCCGCGCCCGCAGAGCAGCGGCTTACCCATTGTGTGACAAAACGTAATTAAATTATTGACACGCTCCAGGGCCGGTGTTACAACCATACCGTCGTAGATGATTGAATTGCTTCCGCACCCCTGCCCCTCCGAACCAGCTCATATTGCCTGTCGCATACCGTCCCCAGACAGCCTCCCGGCGCCGCGCCCGCTTTGTCGGCGATGCCGCAAGGCGCACGGACTCGGCAAAGCTTTTTAGAGTTCATAGACCTTAGCGCAAGTGGCGCGCCCCGCAGATCATCAACGGGCGAGCATGCGAGCGCTACCGCCGCCGAAAAATTGTGTGGACGCTCGGCGGCGTTGCGAAAGCTGGTACTGGGAATTATGTCGGCAAAACTGGGCGAAACTCTTCTTAAAGACAACCTCATCACGCCGCAGCAGCTTAAAGAAGCGCTCGACTATCAACGCATCAATGGCGGGCGACTGGCCTCAACCCTGGTCAAGCTGGGCATGCTCAGCGACGAGGAGGTGACGGCGGTCCTCAGCCGTCAGTACGGCGTGCCGTCGGTCAATCTCGACCTCTTTGAAGTTGACCCGGCTGCCGTGGCATTAGTGCCGCAAGAGACTGCCGAGCGCTATTCGGTGCTGCCGCTGTCGCGCGTCGGGGCGACGCTGACGCTGGCGATGGTTGACCCGACAAACGTCTTCGCCATAGATGACATCAAGTTCATGACCGGCTTGTCGGTCGAGCCGGTTGTCGTCAGCGAGACCGCTTTTCAGCTTGCCTTCCGAAAATACTACGGCACCTCGCGCGAGATGGAACTGGCACGGGTCATGGAAGACCTGGTCGCCGAGTCCACCAGCCTGCCGGATTTCGGAGAAGAATTCGACCAGCTCGAAGTCGAGACCGCCGAAGAAGAGATCGATCTTGAAAACCTTGAGCGCATGAGCGAGGACGCGCCGGTCGTCAAGCTGGTCAATGTCATCCTGGTTGACGCGCTGCGCCGCGGCGCTTCCGACATTCACATCGAGCCATACGAAAAAGAGTTCCGCGTGCGCTTCCGCATGGACGGCGTGCTCTACAACATCATGAGCCCGCCCATGAAGATGCGTGACGCGCTGACTTCGCGCATGAAAATTATGGCGCGGCTCGACATCGCCGAAAAACGCTTGCCGCAGGACGGGCGCATCAAGATTCGCGTCCGCCTCGACGGGCGCTCGCGCGAGCTCGACTTTCGCGTTTCGACGCTGCCGACGATCTTCGGCGAGAAGCTCGTTCTCCGCCTGCTCGACAAAGAGAACCTGCGACTCGACATGACGCAGCTCGGCTTCGAGCCGGCGAGCCTCCATAAATTCAAGCGCAACATCTCCAAGCCCTACGGCATGGTGCTGGTGACGGGGCCGACGGGGTCGGGTAAAACTTCGACTTTGTACTCGGCGCTACAGAGCCTGAACACGATAGACACCAACATTATGACGGCGGAAGACCCGGTCGAATTCAACCTGCCCGGCATCAATCAGGTGCAGATGAAAGAGTCCATCGGCTTGAACTTCGCCGCGGCCTTGCGCTCGTTCCTACGCCAGGACCCGAACATCATCCTGGTCGGCGAAATCCGCGACTTCGAGACCGCCGAGATCGCCGTCAAGGCGGCGCTCACCGGTCACATGGTTTTATCGACGCTGCACACCAATGACGCGCCCTCGACCATCAGCCGCTTGATGAACATGGGCATCGAGCCGTTCCTGGTCGCCACCTCGGTCAACCTGATTCAGGCGCAGCGCCTCATCCGGCGCATCTGCAAAGAGTGCAAGGCGGAAGTCCACACGCCGAACGAGGCGATGGTTGACGTCGGTTTCCCGGCGAGCGAGATCAATGAAATTCGCACCTTCAAAGGCGCGGGCTGTTCGGCCTGCAACGGCACCGGCTACAAAGGCCGCGTCGGCCTGTACGAAGTGATGGAGGTGACCGACGATCTGCGCGAGCTGATCCTGGTCGGCGCGTCGGGACTGGAGCTGCGGCGCAAGGCGATTGAAGAAGGCATGCTGACGTTGCGCCAGAGCGGCCTGGAAAAGATTCGTCAGGGCGTGACGACAATTGAAGAGGTCGTTAGAGAAACAGTTAAGTAGGAGTCAGAAGTCAGAAGTCAGGAGTCAGAATAGAAACCGCGGCGCTAGCCGACTTCCTCTTCCATTCTGACTTCTGACTTCTGACTCCTGACTCCTGGAGGTTCTATGCCAGATATTGCGTTGAGCGATTTACTGAGAAAGATGATCGAGCAGGGCGGCTCGGATTTGCACATCACGACCAATTCGGCGCCCATGGTGCGCGTGCACGGCACGTTGAGGGCGCTCGATTATGCCGAGTTGACGCCCGCCGAAACCAAGCAGCTTGCGTATTCGGTGCTGACCGATGCGCAGAAGCATCGCTTTGAAGAGACTCTGGAACTCGACTTTTCATTCGGCATCAAGGGGCTGTCGCGCTTTCGCGCCAACCTCTTCAACCAGCGCGGCGCGGTGAGCGCCGTCTTCCGCTCGATCCCTTACGACATTCGCTCGTTTGAAGACCTTGGTCTGCCGGCGGTCGCGCAGACGCTCTGCGACAAGCCGCGCGGCTTGATCCTGGTCACCGGGCCGACCGGCTCCGGTAAGTCAACGACGCTTGCGGCCATGCTCGACAAGATCAACCGCGACCGTCACGAGCACATCATCACGATTGAAGACCCCATCGAGTACCTGCACGGCCATAAGAGCTGCATCGTCAACCAGCGCGAAGTGCATGCCGATACGCACTCGTTCGGCAGCGCCCTGCGCGCCGCCCTGCGCCAGGACCCGGACATCGTGCTGATCGGCGAAATGCGCGATCTCGAAACCACCGAAACGGCGCTGCGCATCGCTGAGACCGGCCACTTGACGTTTGCGACTCTGCACACCAACTCGGCGGTGTCATCAATCAACCGTATCATTGACATCTTCCCGGCAGGCCAGCAGGCGCAGATTCGCACACAGTTATCGATGGTGCTGGAAGGCATCCTGACCCAGTCGCTGCTGCCAAAGGCAAACGGTCAGGGGCGCGCGCTGGCAATGGAGGTTCTGGTGCCCAACTCGGCCATCCGCAACCTGATCCGCGAAGACAAAGTGCATCAGGTTTACTCGATGATGCAGACCGGCCAGGAGAAGTTTGGCATGCAGACGTTCAATCAGTCGCTGGCCAGCCTCTATTTCAAGAAACAGATCACTCTGGAGATGGCCATGGCGCGCTCGTCGAACGCCGACGAGTTGCAGGACTTGATCAATCGCGGCGCGGCGGCGCTGCAAGCCCCGATGCGCCCGTCAGGCCCGGCGACGCCCGGCGCGCGGCCTAACGTGCCGCTCGGTCGCGTTGGACGCTAGTTGAGACGTGGCGACGCGGAGACACGGAGACGCGGTGAAGGGAAGCATCTGTTGGCTCATCGCCGCATCCCCGCGTCGCCCGCAACGCCCGCGTCGCCGAAAGCCCCTTGAGTAGGACACAAGACAAGTTATTAGCAGGAGGCTACGATGCCGACTTATGTGTATAAGGGTCGCAATCGCTTAAATGAGATCGTCGTCGGCGAGCGTGTTGCCGCTGACCGCTCGGCGCTGGAGAGCATGTTGCGCCGCGAGCAGGTCATTCTGACCAGCGCCCGCGAGAAGGGCCGCGAGATCAGTCTGCCGAAAGTGGGACGCGAGAAGGTCAAGCACAAAGACCTGGCGCTATTCACGCGCCAGTTCTCGGTGATGTTGGACGCCGGTCTGCCGCTGGTCCAGTGCCTGGAGATTCTAGGCCAGCAGTCGGAGAACAAGGCATTCCAGAAAATCATCTTTCAGGTGCGCTCTGACGTCGAAGCCGGTATGACACTGGCTGATTCGATGGCCAAGCATCCGCGCGTCTTCGAGGGACTGTATACCAACATGGTGGCGGCGGGCGAAACCGGCGGTATTCTCGACATCATCTTGCAGCGCCTGTCAACTTACCTCGAAAAGATGGTCAAGTTGAAGAGCGACGTCAAGAGCGCCCTGGTTTACCCGATAGCCGTCATCATCATCTCGATCATCGTGATCTCGATCATCATGATCGTCGTCATTCCGGCGTTCAAGAACATCTTTGAGGGTTTACTGGGACCGGGCGAGAAGCTGCCCTGGCTGACCGAGGTGGTCGTCTCAATGTCTTCGTTCCTGGCGGGCTACTGGTGGCTGATTGGCATCGTCGTCGCCATCTTCGTCTTTTCGATGAAGGCGTGGTACAAGACCGACAAGGGCCAGCACTTCATTGACGGGCTGACCTTGCGCCTGCCGATCATCGGCCAGATCATGCGCAAGATCGCCGTCTCCCGCTTCAGCCGCACCCTTTCAACGCTGCTCAGTTCCGGCGTGCCGATTCTAGAGTCGTTAGAGATCACCGCGCGCACCGCCGGTAACATCATCGTTTCGGAAGCCATTCAGAAAGTGCGCACAGGCATCGAGCAAGGCCAGACGTTCGTTGAGCCGTTGAAGGCAAGCGGCGTCTTCCCGGTCATGGTGTCGCAGATGATTGGCGTCGGCGAACAGACCGGCGCGCTCGACGCCATGCTGTCGAAGATCGCCGACTTCTATGAGCAGGAAGTGGACTCGGCCATTGCCAATCTGTTGAGCCTGATGGAGCCGGCGATGATTATGTTTCTCGGCGTCACCATCGGCACCATCGTCATTGCCATGTACCTGCCGCTGTTCGCGCTGATCGGCAAGCTTGCCAGCAGCCACTAGAGCGGTTTTCATATGGATGCAGCGCAAGGCGGTTAGCTTGCGCGAGTCAAGGCGCAAGCGGTTAGCTTGCGCTGCATCAAAGCCGCGGCCTCAAGCGAAAGCCGCCAGGAAGCTCACCCTTCCTGGCGGCTTTGCGCCTTTCCGCTGCCAATGCGCCGTGGTCTTCCAGGGCTTTGCCTTCGGCCACCGGCGCTGCTTTGCGCTTGCTTGCGAGCCCATCGGACGGTTGATAGAATTCAAGGCGATGTCTACAGCGAAGAATCGCCTTGCGCTAATCGCTTCGGTTTTCGCCATCCTGGGGCTGTTATATTCCCCTGTGTGCGCCCTTCGCTGCGCGTCTTCGGATTGCCTTCAACAGCCGGCAACAGAGATGGCCAGGCAACCTGAGCCAATCAGGCATTGTCATCATCACGGCTCAGAAACATCATCTCCGACCTCGCAAGCGCATCACAGCGCGCCGCCGCAACCGAGCGCTCCGGGCAACTGCCCGTCACACGCGGACGCGGTCGCGGTCCTCTCTGCAAAAACGAAAGCGCCGTCGGCGCTTCAATCGCTCACCGCGCCGCTTGTCGCCGCGCTTCCCCACACGACCGGCTCCGATTACAGCGGACTTGCGGCGAAGCTCGCCGCAGACAGGCTGTTTAGATCACCTCCCAGCCGCGCAGTCCTCGCTGTCTATAGAATCTAATCCCCTCTCTTGTCTTTTGCCCATTGCCTGAACGCAGCCATCGGCTCGCGGGCCGGTATGCCTTTCATCTGATCGGTACCAGACCAGGGGAGAGTTGTCTCATGATTAACCGAACGCTTTTCGGGGCGTCGTCTTCGATTTCCCGTTTTACGATTAAGCGTGCAGCCGCGCTCGTCTTTACATTGCTCGTCGCCGTTTTGCTGTTGCAACCGATGTCACATGCCCAACCAGTAGCCGCAGGCGAGCCCCAACATCAACACCAAGCGCCTCAGGAGCAAAAGCCTGCGCCGCCTGAGCCCGCGCATCAGCATGGAGAGCCGCCCGCGCCAATGCCGCCCGCCGCGGCGCAACCGTCTATGCACGAACATCATCAAGACATGCACGGCAGCCACACCATGAACGCAATGACGGCGACGATCACCGGCGGGCCGTTCAAATCCATGACCGCCATTGGCTCGGGCACCAGCCTCTTGCCTTCGAGCAGCCCCGCTTATATGTGGCACTGGATGAAAGATGACTGGATGATCATGGCGCATGGCAATCTGGTTGCCGGGTTCAACCACCAGGGCGGCCCGCGCGGCGTCAATAAGGCCGAATCGCAAAATTGGCTCATGCTGATGGCCGAGCGCCCTGTGGGCGGCGGACAGTTGATGCTGCGCGGCATGTTTTCCGCGGAGCCCTGGACTGCGCCGCGGCGGGGCTTCCCCGAGCTGTTGCAGACCGGCGAGACCTTTAAGGGCCGCCCGATCATCGATGCGCAACACCCGCACGACCTCTTTATGGAACTGGCCGCACAGTACACCTTGCCGCTCACAGAGCATGTCTCGATCAATCTCTACGGCGGCCCGGTCGGTGAGCCGGCGCTCGGCCCCGTCGCCTTCATGCACAGGCCCTCAGCGATGGAAGCCCCTGCGGCGGTGCTCGGCCATCACTGGCAAGATTCAACCCACATCGTGCACGGCGTCTTTACGGCGGGTCTGACCGCGTGGAAGCTCAAAGCTGAAGGCTCGATCTTTCGCGGCGCCGAGCCGGACGAGAACCGCAAAGACATCGAGATGGGCAAGCTCGATTCCTACAGCGGGCGGCTGTGGTTTACGCCGACGCCGGACTGGACCATGCAGGTTTCGTATGGCCATCTCACTCACCCGGAGTTACTTGAACCCGGCAACCTGAATCGGCTGACCGCCTCGATTCATCACAACCGTAGCTGGCGCGACGGTAACTGGGCATCGAGCCTGATCTGGGGGCGCAACCATGAAGAACATGGAAACTCGAATGCCTACACCTTTGAGTCAACCGTCAACTTCATAGACAAGAACTACCTTTACACGCGGCTTGAGCTTGGCGACAAACTGGGCCTGTTGCAAGAGAACATCTGGGGACGGCAGGGCCTCGTCTCAGACCACGCTATCGGCAACTTAAATGGCATCGGCGACTTAATCGGCCGGAATGGGATTGATCTTCACGATGATCTGGCGGATCGCTGGTTCCGCGTCGGCGCCTTGACCTTCGGCGGCGTGCGCGACTTCATCGCCGAGCCCAAGCTGCGCGTCGGCGTCGGCGCGGACGTGACGTTTTATCACCTGCCTGATGGGCTCAAGCCAATCTACGGCGCAAGCCCGAAGAGCTTTCACCTCTTCCTGCGCCTCAGGCCGGGCAAAATGAGCCACTAGCCGCGGGCGTGAACAGCTCTCTGGCTACTGAGGCGGCGTGATGCGGCCGCCGCTATTAATGAAGGCCACACCGCTGTCGCGCATCTGCTTGTTCAACCCGGCAACCGTCTCGTCGAGGAGCTTGTTCACCTGATCGACGAACGTCTTCAATGCAGCCGTCGCTTCATTGAGGCGTCGCGCGTCGTCCTGAGTCGGCGCGGCGGTGTAGCTCTCCAGCCCGAACGCCAGGCTGTTGATGCGTCCCTGCAAAGGGTCCGGCTCATCAGGCAATGGCGGGCCGGCATTCCCCGGCGTCGCCGGCACGCCTGTGAGCTTTTTGAGCAAGTCGTCAACCTGATCGGAGACCGACTTGACGGCGGTGTTGACGTCTGCTGATACACCCGGAGTCTTTTTCAGCGAATCCTGCAACGTGGTCAACTGCGCCTTCAGGTTTTGTAACGAGCGTCGCGACTGGCCCGCGGCGCGCTGCATGGCGAAGACCTTCGCCTGGGCCTCGGCGAGCTGCGCGCGGTCGGCGTCACTGATATGAATGCGGGGGTCCTCTTCGACCCTGACGGTCTTCGATAGCTGATGGCCTGCGACAGTGATGGCCACCGTGTAATCGCCGGGCGCGGCCTTCAGCCCGCGCGGGCCGAAGCCGAAGCCGCCGCCGCCACCGCCCTCACCCCCTCCGGCAGGCGGCTCCGGCGGTATCGGGGGCGCGCCGCGCAGATCCCAGACGACGCGATTCAACCCTGCTTCCTTCGGGCCATTGAGCTCCCGCACGGTCTTGCCGCTCTTATCGGTGATCTTCACCTTTATGTCATCTTTCGCCTTGTCTTTGAGGTAGTAGTTGATCACGGCCCCGTACGGCGGGTTGGGTGCCGTGAACATCTTATGGCCGGTGACGCTGCCGCGGTTGTAGAGACGATAGTGTGTGCCCGGCTGAATGTCGAAGAGCGTCGCGTCGGAGTTTTTGACCGCGTCCGACATCTGCTCGAACGGCGTCAGGTCATCCAGTATCCAGACGGACCTCCCGTGGGTGCCTAGCACGAGGTCGTTATCGCGCGGGTGAATCTGGATGTCGTCAACCCGCACCATCGGCAGGTTGCCTTTCAGGCGCGTCCAGTGGCCCGCGTGATCGAACGAGACATACGCGCCGAATTCCGTGCCCAGAAAGAGCAGGTTCTGATTGCGCGGGTGCTCGCGGATCACTCGGCAGGTCACCCCATTCGGCAGATCGCTTCTGATGGCTTTCCACGATTCGCCGAAGTCCGTGCTGCGGAAAACATATGGCGTGTAATCGTCGCCACGGTGCCCGTCGAAGGTCACATAAACCGTGCCTTCGGCGAAGCGCGACGGCACGACGCGGCTGACATAGGTGTCTTTCGGCACGCCGGGGACTTTGCCTGTGAGGTTCTTCCACGTCTTGCCGGCGTCGCGCGACACCTGCAAGTTCCCGTCGTCGGTGCCGGCATAGAGCAGGCCCTCTTTCATCGGCGATTCGGCGAGAGTGACGACCTGGGCGAAGGTCTCCTGGCCGTCGTGGCGCGACAGCATCGTTTTATCCGGCAGCACGCCCATGATCGGCTTCTTTTCGCGGTTTTCGTTCTTCGACAAGTCATCGCTGCGCGTCCACGAATCTCCGCGGTCAGTCGAATGAAACACACGGTTGCCGCCGAAGTAAATCGCCCGGTCGTTGAACGCCGAGATGACGATGGGCGAATTCCAGTCGAAGCGGTATTCGGGCTCGCCCGCGGGCGCGACCGGCTTGATGTTGCGGCGCTCGCCGGTCTTCAGCTCCAGGCGGGCGACGTTGCCGTTCTGCGATTCGACGTAGATGATGCCGGGGTCTTTGGGATCAACGACGGAATAGAATCCATCGCCGCCGCCTGTGCGGAACCAGTCGGCGCTGGTGATGCCTTCAGCGTTCAGCGTGCCGCTCGGGCCGGCCCAGCTGCCGTTGTCTTGCAGGCCGCCGTAGACCATGTAGGGCTTCTGATCGTCTAGCGATACCTCGTAGAACTGGCCGAGCGGGATCGTGTTGATGTGGTCCCAGGTGCGTCCGCGGTCATAGGATTGATGGATGCCGCCATCAGAGCCCGCCAGCATGTGACTGGAGTTCGCCGGGTCGATCCAGAGCGCGTGGTAATCGCCGTGAATCCGCGTGACGAGGTTCTGCACGAACGTCTTGCCGCCATCTTCGGAAACCAGCATCGGCGCGCCGCACATCCAGATGCGCTGATCGTTGTTCGGGTCAATGCGAATCTGGCTGTAATACATGGGGCGGTGATTCGTATCGCTCATCTTCTTCCAGGTCTCGCCGCGGTCGTCGGAGCGGAAGGTTCCGCCTTTGGCGTTTTCGACCACGGCGTAGAGGGTGCTCGGGTTGGCGCGATAGATGTCGATGCCGATGCGCCCGATGGGCGATTCGGTCGGCAGGCCGTTTGTCAGTTTTCGCCAGGTGGCGCCTCCGTCTATGGTCTTATAGAGCGCGCTCCCCGGGCCGCCGCCGTTGAAGCCGAACGGCGTACGTCGCCGCTGGTACATCGCCGCGTACAGCGTCAGCGGACTCTGCGGGTCAATGGCGATGTCGGTCGCCCCCGTGTCTTCGTTGACGAACAGGACATTCGCCCAGGTCTTGCCTCCATCGGTGGTTTTAAAGACGCCGCGCTCTTTGCTCGGCCCCCAGAGATGGCCGGTCGCCGCGACATAGGCAATGTTCGGGTCGCGCGGATCGATGACGACGCGCCCGATGTGTTTGGTGTCGCGCAGGCCGCAGTTCACCCAGGTCTTGCCCCCGTCCAGCGAGCGGTAGACGCCGTCGCCCCAACTGGAGCTCTGCCGGTTATTCGACTCGCCGGTGCCGACCCAGATGATGTTAGGGTCCGACGGGGCGATGGCGACGTCGCCAATCGACGTCGAGCCCTGCTCGTCGAATATCGGCTCGAAGGTGGTCCCGTTGTTGGTCGTTTTCCAGAGGCCGCCGGTGGCCGCGCCGACGTACCAGGTTGTTGGATTGCTTTCGACGACGGCGAAATCATCGATGCGGCCGCCCATCGTCGCCGGGCCGATGGCGCGCCACTGAAGTTGTTTGAATAGCGACCCATCGCGGCTGCCGTTGTCTTCCTGCGCCATGACGCGCGCCGCTGTAAGCGAAGCAAACAACGCGCAGAGAGCCAGGGCCATCCCGGCAAGTCTGTACACGCGAAGCCTGGTCAATCCGTGTGAGTTCATAAGGCCCTCGTTTGGATGATTTTCCACTGGTCGATAGGAATGCCTGATTTGCGCGGCGAAATTATCACTGCCGGGTCTGCGAGTCAAGCAGCGCAGAGCGATTTACATAACCATTGCCATGCCTTCAGACCAGTTCAAAATTGTACGGCCAATGATTACCAACCCCTGTTGATCATCAACCCCATGCTCATGGCGATCAGGGCAGAACCCGCTGCAATCAACAGTGTCCACCCCCGGTCGCTTAGGCGACCAGACTCCTTTAGCTCTTTCGTTGATTTCCGCTCGAAACAGAGGAGCGCCAACGCGAGAAGTAAGGCGGAGAGGGCGACACAGTAAACTCGATGAACCAGAATGAGTTTCAGGTGATGACCGCCATTTACAAAATCAGCAGGCGTCCAAAGCTGGTAAAGCACGGGGTTATAAAGGGGGTGGTTATGTCCCTGACTGATCAGGTAGTAAAGCGCCCCGCCGACGCCGAGGTTGACGGCATATGCCAGGTATTTATCACGCCATAGCGCATTCGAGGCAACGGATGCAGCAATCATAAAAAACCCGCTCGGAACTGAGATGACCGCGTGAATCGCAATATAGAGGGAGAACTGAAGCGGCGTGTGGCCTTTGTAAATCTGCAACCCGATGGCGGTCAGGGCGACCATCATAATGAGAAAAATCGAAAGCAGGAATGTAGTTAAAACCTTTGAGAACAGTAGAACGGAACTCGGCGCAGGCATACTCCATAACAGAGGCTCGATTCTCAGTTCACGGTCACGGTGCATGGTTTCGCCCGTGTAGAAAACCGCGACTCCGAATAGAAATAAAAACAGCGTGCTTGCCGTCCTGCCCGCATAGGTTGCTGAGTATGAGACTCCGGGGACGACTTCATATATGGCTAATTCCAGGCCGCACAGAAGCATGATGAGCGGCACAACCACGACCAGGCTGCGTTCGGCACGCAGCAATCGGAACTCGGCTTCGAATGCCGCCATAAATTGTTGGCGGCTGGCCCGCCAACCTTGAGTGATGATGTTGACCCGCGGGATGGCCACTTTCTCCGCCGCGGCAGTTTTAATCACCTGAACGGATGGCGCCGCGCCGGGACTTAGCGGTTCGCTGTAGAGCCTCTCTGTTTTCGGCGCGAGGCCGAAAATCGAAGTCTGATTAGGCTCGGCGTTCTTCTTGCCTCGTTCGATAGTCGAAAAACGGAGGTAGAGTAACGTCAGACAAAGGAGTGAAACGCCGATCATCAGAAGGCGATTCGCAATCACGTCTGAGTTATAATTGAATGCGAATTGATTGATGGATTCCGCATTGACCCAATTCCCGCCGCCCCCCTTTGCCGTCAAGTCCGCCCAGTTCATCAGCAAGGGGTCGAGCGCAATCCGCCAGCGCCACGGCAGGCCCTTCAATAAGACCGCTTGATAAGCGATGTAGAACGGGTAAAACGCGACCCCCAGGCCATAAACGATTTTGACATTGCGCGTCAGCGTCCCGACGGTATAGTAGAGGGCGGCCAGGGCGAAGTGCGAGATAACGACGAGAAGTAAGAAGTGTGTGAAGTAGGGAATTACCCGCAACGGCTGCATCACCATCCCTGATGTGCGGAACCACTGAAGCGAAATAAGCGTTAGCGGGAAGGCCAACTGGCAACAGACGAGGACCAGGAAATTGCCGAAGAATTTTCCGAGCAGATAGGTGGCGCGGCTGACCGGCTTTGAAAAAATGAGCGGCGCGATGCCGGTACGGAAATCTCTGATGACCGGGTCTCCCATGATGAGCGCGGTGAAAAGCGGCAGCGTCATGAAAGAGAAGCCTGCGAAGTTTCTGACAATGTAAAACTCGCTGTTCGTCGCCCAGCCGTAGGAAACGGCAGCCCCCCAGCCCCACCACAGCAGGGCATTCGCGGCAAACAGGACGCCCATCGCATAAGGGGCGTAGCGCTTGCGGTTGAACAGCAGCTCAATATGAAAGACGGCAAAGAATGACGGTGACATCGCGCTTCTCAATTGGCACCCCCGAGCTGACTGACAAAATAATAATCTTCCAGTGTCGGAATCCCAGGGCTGAATTCCTCACCCGGCTTCCCGTCCGGTGAAAACACTCTGACCCGCGTCTGCCCTTCAAACACTTGCGTGGAGATCACCTTGAATCGGGATTTGAGAGCGGAAACCTTTTCGCGCGGCACGGTGGTTTCCCATACGCTGTTTGCAATCTGCGCGAGCGCTGCGCGTGGCGTGCGGAAGGCGATGATTTCGCCGCGGCGAATGATCGCCATGGTGCCGCAAAGATTAGACACATCGGATACGATGTGCGTCGAGAGCAGCACCACTGTTTCTTCGCTGGCGATTTCAGAAAGCAGATTGTGAAATCGATTCCGCTCTTCAGGGTCGAGGCCCGCCGTCGGTTCGTCAACGATAATCAAACGCGGCTGCCCGATCAGGGCTTGCGCGATTCCCAGGCGCTGCCGCATACCGCCGGAAAATCCCCCGACCGGCTGCTTACGCACACTCGAAAGGTTGACGCGCTCAAGCAGCGCGTCAATTAAAGCGGTGCGTTCTTCGCTGGCGACGACCCCTTTGAGCTTTGCAAAATAAGTGAGCATCTGCTCTGCCGTCAGCGTCGGATACAGCCCGAATTCTTGCGGCAGGTATCCGAGCATTCGGCGGGCGGCCATCTTCTGGCGGATAAAGTCAACCTGGTTGACGGCGATTCTGCCGGAGTCAGGTTCGAGCAAAGTGGCAAGTATCTTCATCAATGTCGTCTTACCCGCGCCGTTCGGGCCGAGCAGCCCAAACACGCCCGCGGACACTTCGAGGTTGATGCCTTTCAGGGCATGAACGCCGTTCGGGTAGGTTTTCTCTAATCCTTCAATGTCGAGCATGACCGTCCTCCAAAGGGGAATTATTATCCATCATCGCCCGCGCTCCGCTGCGACACGTTATTAGACACCGGCCAATGCTCAATCAGCCAGCAAACCATTCCTGAAAGATAAGTGCTGATGCGCCCGTGTCGCGCGAAGAAGGGAGAACCCACGAGCCTTTCAGCCAGCTCTGCCCTGGAACTTTTTTCCTGACCCGGTGTCCAAAATAATAGCGCGCTTTGAGTCGGTTGAGTGTCCGCGGATTCCTTATATCTACATGCTGAATGGCAATCGCGCCGGTCGTCTGCGGGGTTTTCGGGAGAGCGCCTTATCCAACCGTCAGCAGGAGGTGACCTCATGTCACTATCAGTCGCTCTTTTTTCAGCTGCCAGCAAGGCCCTCTTTTTTATCGCTCAGGTCTCAGTCGCATCCGGTGATTCAGCCAACGGTGAGAATCTGTCACTACTCGAAATGCTTCATCGAATGCAATGGCCGGCGAGAATCGTTGCGATCATCCTGGCCCTCATGAGTATTTACTCTATCAGCGTGATGGTCGAGCGGTGGCTTACCTTTAATGCCGCACGAAACCAGTCGCGGCAGTTCATACCGAAAGTGGCGGCGGCGCTACGCGACCAGGAAATCAACCGCGTCCTAACCATTTCTGAACAACATAAGAAATCCCATCTGGCGATTGTGGTCAATGCCGGTTTGCAAGAATATCTTTTGCAACGGGAAGCCGACAATCCCGGCGAGCTGGCTGACGCGCTGAGCGAGGCGCTGGATCGCGCCAGGGCTCTGAAGGCGGCGGAGTTGAGCCGGGGGCTGTCGGGGCTCGCGACGATTGGCTCAACCGCTCCGTTCGTTGGATTGTTGGGCACGGTCATCGGAATCATCAATGCCTTTCAGGGAATGAGAATAGCTGAAGGAACGGGGATTGGCGCTGTCGCCGGTGGGATTTCTGAAGCCCTGATTGAGACCGGATTTGGTTTGATTGTCGCAATCCCAGCGGTTTGGACGTTCAACCACTTCAACCATCGGCTAGAAACATTTAGAGTGGAAATGCACAACTCATCATCTGAGTTGCTGAGCTATCTGAAGAAGCATTGGAAAAACAGCTTCAAAAGAGCCAGCGAGTAGTTCCGACCCAGCTATTGATCGACCGCGCGCACATAACCGGGGGATGCGGGCGGCGGCGGCGCAAGTAACTGGGTATGGTTCGACTGCTTATTCTAGCGTGGCAACTGCTGCGCCCTGCCCCGATTTCTTGTAAAATTCCCTGGCGGTAGACACAATAGATGTCTCTCCCTTTCTTAATAACCTCGATGCAATAGGAAAACGCTCAATGAGATTACAGAACAAAGTCGCACTCGTGACCGGGGCCAGCAGCGGCATCGGTAAAGCCATAGCCACGCGGTTTGCCGCGGAAGGCGCGCACGTTGCAGTCAACTATCGCCCCGGCGGAAAGTCCGACATGGACGCGGCGCTGGCCGAGGCCGCGGTGTTTGGGCCAACTTCAATTGCCGTGCCTGCGGATATCAGCAAGCGCGAAGACGTTGAGCGCATGGTTGAGCAAGTAATCGCGCAGTTCGGACGGCTTGATATTCTCGTCAACAATGCCGGGATTGAAATTAAGAAGCCTTTCCTTGAGGTCACTGATGAGGAATGGAATAAAGTCATCGCCGTTAATCTCTATGGCGCTTTTGTAGTGAGCCAGATAGCGGCAAGGCAGATGGTACAGCAAAGCGCCGGCAAGATCATCAATATCTCTTCTGTACATGAGGACATCCCATTCCCTGAGTATACGGCTTACTGCGCTTCAAAGGGCGGGCTGCGAATGATGATGCGCAATCTGGCAATGGAACTGGCCCCCTACAAGATCAACGTCAATAACATCGCGCCGGGAGCAATCGCCACACCGATCAATCAGGCGGTGCTTGATGATCCGGCGGCCAGGAAGAATGCCGTCAGCGAGATTCCTTGGGGGCGATTTGGCAGGCCGGAAGAGGTCGCCGCGGTCGCCGTGTTCTTGGCGAGTGACGAGGCGGAGTACGTGACCGGCAGCACCTATTATGTTGATGGCGGATTAACCCAGCAAGTCACCCTCTATTAAGGAAGGCCCGTCAGGGCAGCTATAAAGAATTCGCTGGCAATAATCCCGGGTCCGCGAATGGCTGCTGTATTGCGCCCAGTTCACTGATTCTTGATCCGCGGGGCGTCTACCGTGAAATCGAAAAACGCATTCATCATCTCGTCCCTGGTTTGCTCGCCGAAACGGACTTCCTGTTTAGGGTCAGGATTGCGAGGATTCGCCGCCGAATTATCGTAATGCGCGACCGCCTCGATGCGTGTGCCTTTAGGCATTGCCAGAGGCTGCTTCGGGTAATAATAAACTTGCCAGCTGAAATTGTACCGCGGGATGTAGAGCAGGGTCTCAACCCGCCCATCAGGGTAGACCGCTTTATAAACGATATCTTTCCCGCGCAGGTGCATGTGCGGCATCAAGCTGATGATGTGCGAGTCCTGCTCAAATTCGTAGCTTGCCCTAATCTCATGATTGGCCGCGCCGGGGGGGATGACGAACCGTATATCGAAAGCCGCCGTCGTCGTAATCACCTTCCCTACGGGCTCCTTCGCAAAGATCAACCCGACAATCGAGCGGTCCTTTGCTTCCTTCCCATTCGGCGTGTAATGCATCTGGAAAATCAGCTCCGAGCCTGCCTTAATCAGTTTCGCAGTGCCCGGTTGAGCAATGAATGGCGTCTGGCCCGGCGACAGCGCACCCAGCAGGCCCTCGCCAAGATCGAGCCGCTTGGACCGCTTGGCGCCCGGCTCGCGGACATAGATGACGATGTGGTGGACGACCGCGAGGTTGCCGGCGCGCGCTTCCATGGCCCGAACGTAGCGGTCCTCTTTGAAATTCGTCGGCACTCGGAAGTATTGATAAGGGATCTCGCCTTCGGCGGGAACGGTGAACTCGGTCGGCATCTGGAAAACCATATCCGGCTCGCCAATCTGCCAGCCCGAAGAAAACGTGGGCATCGCCGGAAGGTCTTCAGGGCGGCCTTCCTTAGCCCCCGCATCTATCCATGCGACGATGGTGTCAATCTCTTGCTGGCTCATCCGGCGATCATTTGCCCAATGCCCAACGGCGGCGTCGGCATGCCAGGGAGGCATGGCGCGAGTGATAATTTTTTCGCGAATCGCTTTTGCCCAGGGCCGAATCTCTTTGTAAGTGACAAGCGACATGGGCGCAATTTCCCCCTGTCGGTGACAGGTTATGCAATTCTTATAGAAGATCGGGGCCACATCTTTACTGAAAGTCAACGCGGCGCGTTTCTCGCCCGCAGCGTAGCTTGAGTCACTGTAGGTCAGCGCGAAACAGGAAAACAGCCCTAGTACCCCCAGCAGAAAGCGGATTCTTTTCACCGGCCACCCCCTCATGCTTTGGCCAAACCTGACAGGTTCGGCCTGATTAGTCAGCAGTAGATTCAATCTCAACCAGGAATCACGGGCCTGGCACTCTCGATGATGTAAGAACGCTTATAATGAGGGCCGATACGCAATGTCGAGTGTCCTGAGCCTCTACATTCCGGTTTTGAAGTGAGAGGTTGTTTCACTGGCGGCAGGATTCTAGCCATCCGGGCCGAAGAAGTCAATTATACGCGGACGCTAATTCAAAGTCTGATGCGACGGCTGATCGTTGTCCCGCATGGCTAGCTGAATTATTGCCGCGCCTTGAACGCCGCGACGACGGATGCCGGTATTCGCGCTACGGTGATGTGCTTGGGGCCATCGCCGATTGGCAACCGCACGATCTCGGCCCGCTCAGGGATCGAGATGATCGACAGGTCGTCACTGCGGGTATTGGCAATGAGGCAGACGCGGCCCTTATCGGCGATCTCCGCCCAACCCGGGGCATCGCCGACCGGAATGGTGGCGATCAGCGTCAGGTCCGAAGCCCGGACCAGAGCGGCATAGTCTGAGGCGCGTCCGGCGAGACAGAGAGTCCTGCCGTCAGGCGTAAGCGCAAGGCCGTGATGCGGCGCCTCAAAGTCCCAGTCGGCAACCGTGACGCCGGGCTTCACCGGCAGGTCGAGTCGCCTGACCACCTTCCGGGCAGCGAGGTTGTAGGCCACCACTGTATGCTCATTCGACAGCTGCGCATAGATGCGCTTCTCGTCCGGGGTAAACTGCCAGGGGCGGAAGGGCTTATCTAGCCGTATCCGGTCAACTATCTTCAATGTGCTTACGTCAGCGATGGTCAACTGAAAGGGGTAACCGGGCGTCTCGCTCAGTGGCGTCGCGCCGGCCTTACGTGGGAGGGAGTTGATCGGGCCGATGCTGGTGTTGTAGAGCCGGCGGCCATCGCGCGAGACCTTGTTGTCGTGCGGATAGACGCCGGTCACCAGATGGCCGGTGACCTGGCCCGTGGCCGTCTCAACCTTATAGACACGGTTGTCCAGGAGCGCCGACACGAACAGGCTCCGCCCGTCCCGTGTGAGCGTCATGTGGTCTGCACGCCCTGTGTCTAACGACCGCCGCCACAGCAGACGTCCGCTGGCAATGTCGAACGCGGCGACGTCGCCGAGGTAGCCGCGTGAGACGTAGAGCGTTCGCCCATCGGGAGAAACATCCGTGTCTTGAGCGTAGTTCGGGGCACCCGGCCCCTCGCTCTTCACACGCGCCGGATTGACATCAATGGTGCCGAGGACAGAGCGTGAAGCCACATCCACCAGAGCGACCGTGCCCGCCTGCGCATTGGCCACCAGCGCAATCTCGATGGATGGCGGCTGGGTCCGATAGGCTCGCGCACGATTTCCTTTTGCATGGGTATCACGATAAGGCTTGGTCAAAGGGGCGCCGTCGTGCGCTCGGTTCACCTCATCCGGAAGCCCTGGCCTTGCCCTTGTCGCCGCCGCCGTCAGCCATGAATGTTTTGCCAGATCACGACCTGCCTCGCTTATTGCTTGCGCGGCTTTCGCCGAAGCGAGCATCGCTGTAGGTGAAGCGGATGCCTGATGTGGTTTTGCGGAATTTGAAGTTGCGGCGCCTGAATTCAAAAACATCATTGCAACGAAAAAAGCCGTGATGCCAGGGAGTGGTTTCAATGGGTTGCTCCTATTCGTTTGATCTCGCTTCGTTGTTTGTTGTTGCCAGGTCACGAAAGCCTGATGCCCCGCCGCGACGGGCCGCCCGTGCAGGGCTGAAAGAACGGTATGAAACCGGCTCGTCGGCTCCGTTGCATGTGAATGTTAGATGGCTCCCCAGGGTCGTTTCATAGTAAATCACCCGCCGTTGATCCCCATTATTTAATTGAACAAAACAACCTGATCGTGCAAAATCCTTTCCATCTTAATTACATTGAATGACTGGGAGCTTATCACTTCCCAATGGCTTTGGAAACTGGCGTCAATTGGAGAGGTAAGCAACTAATTGGTAAAGAGCGCCCTTGAGGAGAGATTCGTATGCAGCCACAGATGCAAAGAATAGCAGAGCCCGGATCACTGTTGGAGGAGATAAATCCCGAGCCGCGCTGGTCCCTGGCAAAGCGCATCGCCTTCCGATTCGCGTTCGCCTATTTCGTTTTATATATCATCCCGTTTCCGGCGGGGAGCCTCCCCTTCACCAGCGCTATCGTCGAAAAGTACGATAAACTCTGGCAGGCCATCGTACCCTGGGTGGGCAAGCACGTTCTCCGCTTGAGCTACGACATCACGGTCTTTACAAACGGCAGCGGCGACACCACGTATAACTACGTCCAGGTACTCTGCTTTCTAACGCTGGCGGTGCTTGCGACGGCGACCTGGTCGGCGCTTGACCGCAGGCGACCCAACTACGAACGCCTCTACCAATGGCTGAGACTCTATGTCCGCTTCTCGCTGGCGAGCGCGATGATCGGCTATGGGGCAATCAAGATCATCCCGCTGCAAATGCCTGCCCCTTCTCTCACCCGGCTCATCGAGCCGTACGGCGACTCCTCACCGATGGGACTGCTCTGGACATTTGTCGGCGCTTCCAAAGGCTTCGAGATCTGCACGGGTTGTGCGGAAATGCTGGGCGGCGTGCTGCTGATTATCCCCCGCACGACATTGCTCGGCGCCCTGATCTGCCTCGCCGACACGACCATGATCTTCCTCTTCAACATGTGTTACGACGTGCCGGTCAAGCTCTTCTCGTTTCACTTGCTGATGATGAGCGGCTTCCTCTTAGCGCAGGATATCGGGCGGCTCACAAACCTATTCCTGTTCAACCGCGGGGTAGCAGCGGTTAAACCCTCCCGGCTTTCGCGGCGGAATTGGCTCAACCGTAGCGCCCTGGCCCTACAAATCGTGTTCGGCTTATTCTTGATCGGCTCTAACTTTTACGAGATTCGCCAACAGGCGAGCTCACGAGGGGCCTTCGGCCCAAAGCCGCCCTTGTATGGCATCTGGATGGTCGAGGAATTCTCCGTAGATGGGCAAGTTCGGCCCCCGCTATTGACCGATGCGACGCGGTGGCAGCGGGTGATCATTCAGTCCCGATCAGGGCTCACGATTCAACCGATGCGCGGGTCTAACCAGAGCTTCTTGCTTGAACTGAACATGGAAGACAAAACCCTTTCCCTCGGGAAGCGCAACGATTCTGAATGGAAAGCTTTACTGTCATTTAAGGAGCTTGATTCCGGGCTAATGACGTTAGAAGGTGAGATGGATGGCCACAGAACATACGCCCGGCTGGCTCGGTTTGATGAGTCTACCTTCTTGCTTACCAGCCGGGGCTTCCATTGGATTCAGGAGTATCCTTTTAATCGCTGAGGGCAAAACATCCCGTGGCCAGCAGGCACGTGCCGCATTTGGATGAATGCATCCACAGTTGCCAGGAAAGTCATGCCCGGTTCTTGTGTTTGTGTGTCTTGTTTTATTGGTAGACCAATCTGAAATACAATCTACTTTACTTCATCATGTAATGCTTGACCGAAAAACCGAAATGCCATATGATTGCGGCCACTCGATAGTCGTTTGGTGAGTCTTCGGTAAAATAACTCGCCCACCAGATGCTGCTGATCTTTGAAAAATTAATGTCGCACTGGTTGATTGAACAGGGCTCTGAAAACGAGCCTTCCTGCTGATGTTGCTGCGACGTTAATTTTTCGAAATTGAATAAATGAGGTAAGCCTTGAATGGATCTGACGCCATTTCCTGATCTAAATCGGCTAAGTCCATTTATGCCTGACAGAACTATGCTGATGTATTTCTCACTGATACACGAGCTGTAATAGAGGGCACGTATCCCTTTCGATTGGCCCAAATTTAATAGACCGATGGCTCAAACCAGGAATAGTACGAAAAATATGTGGGAGGATAACGATGAACGCAGTAACAAACATTGAATCACTTTTATGGTCAGTACAATCCAGAATAAGCTGGCGTCAAGCTTTGGCTGTGATTAGTGCGATAATCGTGCTTTTTGCCTTGACACCTCACATGCATAGAACAGCAATTGCTGCAGTTCCAGATACAGTCTTGAAGCGGTTCGAGATTCAGCAAGTGCGGATGAGCGATGAGATCAGCGTGCGCGCAGCAGGGCGAGGCACCCCGTACATCAACCTCAGCGACGGGCGCGAACTCATCACTGCATACAGCGGCCCCGCCGAACTCACCCAGATGCTCGAAGCCAATCAGGCGCGGCCCTTGTCGCTGGCTTCAGCCGACTTCGATGAAGACGGCGTGCCCGACCTGATCAGCGGCTACGCCGCGGCCAGCGGCGGCATGGTCAGCCTGCTGCGCGGCAATGTCGATGCCCTCTATCCCAACACCCCTGAAGCACAACAGCGCAAGGCGAATGGCAGCTTTACCGATGCGCCATTCTTGTCGCCCGCCTTGGTCTTTGGAGTGCCCGAGGCCGCCGACTTCCTCGGCGCGGGAGACTTTGATGGCGACGGTCATTGGGATGTGGTGGCGGCAGCGCGCGGCAGCCGGCATCTCGACTTGTTGTCGGGCGACGGCAAAGGTAACTTGCGAGCGGCCCAGCGGATCGAATTGCCGGGTGGGCTAACGGCGCTGACCGTCGGTGAGATCAACCGGCGAGACGGGTTAGATGATGTGATCGTCGCGGTGAATGGGGACAGTGGAGCGAGAGTGCTGGTGTATGAAGGGCCGCAGGGTGCGCTCAGGGCGAAACCCGAAGCGTTCGAGTTGGCAGAGGAGGCGACAGCGCTGGCGCTGGGGCAGTTGGATGACAGCTACGAGATGGACTTAGCGGTGGCGGCAGGGCACGAGTTGATGATCGTCTACGGCAGAGACCGCAAGCTGTCTCTGGATCAAGCGCAGCAAGCACAGGTCAGACCCGCATCTATTGACCAAAGAACATTCCCCTCCCTGATCACGTCGATTGCATTGGGGGATTTCAGTGGCAATCATAGCAGCGAGATTGCCCTACTGGGAGGTGACGGACAGTTGATAATGCTCTCCCGGGCAGGGCTGCAAGAATCCGACGTAGCAGGAAAGAAAGGCCGTATAAAAATAGAAAAGTGGAAGAGTCATGTGATGGCAGACAACGGCTGGGCGCCGACGGCGAAATTGATTGCGGCGAGGATGTCCAGCATGCCAGTCGACAATGTCGTGGTAACCGACTTAAATCATCAGGGCATCGAGTTGATCATCAACCGCGCCGCAGAGCTTGAAACCGAATCAGGGCAGGAGAGTCGAGCGGCAGAGCAAGTGTTCAGGGCTAAGCTTGAGGCAGAGCGGGAACCCGAAATCGTGCTGCCGATGCGGTTGAATGGTGATGCGCTAAATGACTTGGTAATCCTCACCAACGGTCGGTCAGCCCCGACTACAGTAATGACAGCCGCGGCAACGACTTTTATCGTTACCAATACAAACGACAGCGGCCCGGGATCGCTCAGACAAGCTGTGTTGAATGCCAATGCCAATCCGGGAGCTGATCTGATCCAGTTCAGTCTACCTGGCGGCGTCGGCACCATTCGATTATTCAGCCAGTTGCCGGACATAAACGAAGCGGTGACTATCGATGGCGTTATGTCATCTGGAAACCGTGTGGAACTCGATGGGACTAATGCGGGTTCGAACGCATTAGGGATAAGGCTCTTTGCCGGTAACAGTAGAATCCGAGGCATGGTGATCAACCGCTTTACGAATAGCGGTATCGTGCTGGACAGAAATGGGAACAATGTAATTGACAGTAATTTCATCGGTACTGACCCCACTGGCAAACTGGAACTGGGCAACTTGGGAAATGGGATTAATCTACTCGGCGGGCCGAACAATGTGATCGGCGGCACGACAAACGCCGCGGGCAACATCGTTTCAGCTAATGGATTCCCAGGCATCTTCATTGGGAACTCCGCGCAAAATCTCGTGCAAGGCAATTTCGTCGGCACTGATATCACCGGAAAGGTCGCTTTAGGCAATGGCGATGCGGGCGTGGTTCTGGGAGGTGTTTCAGGCGAGACTCAGCCAATTGCTAACAATAACACCGTTGGTGGCACGGTCGCTGGATCGGGCAATCTCATTTCCGGAAACAAAGGAGGAAACAATGGCGCTGGTGTGAGCATCAACAACAAAGACTCCAATGGCAACCTCGTGCAGCGCAACTTCATAGGGACCGACGTTACTGGTACTATCGCCATTGCGAATACCAGTAATGGCATACAAATTAGGAATGGCAGCCTGAACACGATTGGGGGTACCACGTCGGCGGCGATCAATCTCATTTCAGGCAACAGCCTGCCAGGCGTATTTATAGGCGAAATTAACGCGACGCAAAACCAGGTGCAAGGCAATTTTATCGGCACCGACCGGTCCGGCACCCTGCCGTTAGGCAACAGCAATGGTGTGAAAATAGACGTTGCCTTCAGAAACACGGTCGGCGGCGCGGTTCAGGGATCGGGAAATCTGATCTCGGGCAATCGCTTCCCAGGCGTCGCCTTGTCTGGAAGTAATGGGACAGAAAACCAGATTCAAGGCAATCTGATCGGCACGGATCTCACGGGCACGGCGCCGCTGGGCAATCAGGGGGCGGGAGTACTCCTCGGTGGTTTCCTGGTCAATCAAAATAATACGCCGGTTATAGCTCGCGATAACACCATAGGAGGTACGACCGCCGGGACGGCCAACCTCATCTCCGGTAACATCGGCCCGGGAATTACAATCGTTAACTTCGGGTGCACCGGGAACGTCGTGCTGGGTAATTTGATCGGCACCGACACTCATGGCACACGAGCGCTGCCGAACCAAGGCAACGGCGTATCCATCGCGCAGGCGCCGGATAACACCATCGGGCCGAGCAACCTTATTTCCGGCAACCGGGATCATGGCGTTAGCATCGGCATCCGCCAACAGCTCGATGGCGGGATCGTAACCGGCGGGACCGGGATCACCGTTCGGGGCAATTTGATCGGCACCAACATCAATGGCACCGGCCCGCTGGGGAACGGGTTGAATGGCGTGTTCGTTGACGCGGATTCCGTCAGCAACACTATAGAGAACAACCTGATCGCTTACAATGGCCGGAATGGGATTTGTATTCCAAGCAACAACAACCCCGGCCTGAAGATTCAGATGATCGCCAACCTGATTCTTTCCAACGCCGCCATAGGAATAGACCTTGGCCTGCCCGGAGTGACCCCGAACGACGACCGGGACCTGGATCAAGGCGCCAACACCTTGCAGAACTTTCCGACGCTGAACTCCGCCAACACCCTCCTCAGCAGCAAAAGGATCAATGGCGTGGTCGTCCCGACGGCCGTTACCACGGTCAGGGGCGTCTTCAACAGCACCCCCAACCAGACATTTACGCTCGAATTCTTTTTCGGCAGCAACGTCGATAGCTCGGGCCATCAACTGATCGGCACCCTACCAATCCCGCTCAGGCCGCTGATACAGGTAACTACGGATAGCAACGGCAACGCCCCGTTCGCCTTTACGTTCGAGATTCCCGGCGGGGCCAGTAGCGGCTGGGTGAATTCTACGGCGACTGACTCGGCGAGAAACACTTCCGAGCTTTCTCAATGCATAGCCGTAGGGCAAGTGGTGCCGGCGGGGCCACGGATCACCAGCGTGGTCAAGGACAGGAAGGCGTTAGTCGTGACCGGCAGTGGGTTTGTCGATGGCGCGCAATTGTACATTAACGATCAGAAGCAGAAGAAGGTTTTCGTGGACTCGAGCACGAGCCTCACGGCCAAGAAGGCAGGCAACATCATTCAACCCGGTGACCGGGTGCAGGTGATCAACCCGAACGGCGCACCTTCCAACGTTCAAGTCTATCAGCCTTAGTTCGAAGGAAGACCATTCTGTTCGCGGGCGAGGGCGGCAACTGTCGCCCTCGCCGCGAATCCTAAAGATGAATACCAAAGTTCGTAAGACGCTCTTCGACTTGTGGCCGGAGAATAGTGAGTACGAATGCGTGTTCACCAATCCCAAGGCGGGGGTAAGTCTTGTCGAACTGAAGCACGGTTTCAGGAGTGCTTGCAATGAGGCAGGCGTTCAGGACTTCCGGTTTCACGACCTGCGGCACACAACAGGGACGCGGCTTGCCGATGCCGGCACGGATGCTTTTGCCATTGCCGAAGTCTTAGGGCATCGTAACCTGCAAACGACCAGGCGGTACACCCACGCTACAGAGCTAAGAAAAAGGCGAGCAGTTGAGGCTTTGGCGAACTACAGCAAGGATGGTCAAAAACAATGAAAGGGTGGTTGCGTAACCACCCTAAACCATTGGTTTTATTAATGAGCCGTGCTGGGCTCGAACCAGCGACCCTCTGGTTAAAAGACCAGGGCCTTGATCTTTGAGCAACCTCTATGACCCAGGCTGACCTTGTTTTGCAACAGTTATGTAAGAAAGCAGGGCCAGGGAAGGGCAGCAAAAGTCAGCATAGCTCACTGATTGATTAGATGGCCGATTAGATGAACGGCTGAAACTGTGGGCTGTGCTATAAGGGAGGTTGTAATGAGAGAGAAACCCTACACCGAACGCGATGGAAAAATCTACGCCGTTGTTAACTACACCGACTCCAAAGGAGTACGCCGCCAGATATGGCGCAAAGCTGAAAGTAAGACCGATGCTCGAAATCTTGCCCGCGATCTGAAAGACCAACTGAGAAACGGGACAGAGCAGTTTGAACATACCCTCACGCTTGACCAGTACCTTGATAAGTGGTTTGCCCACATCAAAGGCAAACGTGCCGAGAAAACCATCGAAGGCTACGAGCTTATCATCAGGCTTTACATCAAACCGTTTCTAGGCCGCAAGCAGCTCTCCAAAATTAAGCCCTTAGACGTTCAAGGAATGGTAGATGAGTTAGAAGCCAGTTTCTCCCCTAAGACCGTCAGAGAGGCAAATAACTTGCTCGCCAGGGCATTAAAACAGGCAATCAAGTGGAGACTGATTACCACTAACCCGGCCCGCGATGTTGAGCTACCCATAAAAGTTCAGAAGGAGATGAAGTGCTTTACTCCAGAGGAGGCCCAGAAGTTTTTAGAGGAGGCTTCAAAGGACAAATACGGGTTGATGTTTGAGCTTGCCTTGCTTACAGGCATGAGGCCGTCTGAATATTTTGCTCTTCAATGGACAGACCTGGACTTTCAGAAAAACACCGTGACTATCCAGAGAGCTTTGTACCGACATAATCACGGCGGCAACTGGGCGTTCAAAGAACCCAAAACCCTACAATCAAGACGCACTATTCCTTTGCCCCGTTATCTCACTCAAGAGCTTGCCGATTACAAACGGCATCAAGCGGAAGAGAGATTGAAAATGGGAGCCAAGTGGCAAAACTATAACGTGGTGTTTGCCTCATCAAACGGCAATCCACTTTCACGACGCAACATTGAAAAGCGGCATTTCAAACCAATTTTGGTAAAAGCTGAATTGCCGGATATACGCCTCTACGATCTTCGCCATACCTGTGCCACCCTCCTACTGGCGGACGGAGAAAATATCAAAGTTGTATCAGAGCGGCTAGGACACGCAGATGCGGCGATGGTCTTGAGAGTCTACGGCCACGTCCTAAAGGGGATGCAGCAGGGCGCGACAGATAGAATAGAGGCGATTGTGAGGAGAAAATAGTGATTGACAGAAGAAGTTAACGAGCGTATTCATGTGGGCAGCGATAAAAGCCATTAGAGCTACTTAAAATATCGCACTGGCATCTGAGTAATGAGTTTGTTTAACTGGTACTAACCAGTCCTTAGGTTAAAGTATAGCCAACCTTTAGCCAGGATATAGACGCCTTTTAAAGGTATGGGGGCATCTATGTCACTACCAAGACTTCTCTACTCGATCCCAGAAGCGTCAAACATTCTAGGAATCAGCGTTTCCACCGTTAAGCGTCTCATCAGACGCAGGAAACTCAATCCAACCAGAATAGGCTCGCGGGTAATGTTCACCCTTTCAGAACTCGAAAGGTTCTCGGAGGGGAGAAAATGAATAAGACCCGCAAGGCTGTCGTCTTCTGTCCCTGCGGGCAAATACAAGCAAACGGCAACTGGCAAAGACCTAGCATTGATCTTGCAGGATTCATCCGTGAGCTTGTCGTCCGCGAACTCGCAACCTTCACCTTTGTGAAAATGATGTGCCCGGATTGTTTCGTGCAAGCGGGCAAAGGAGAATACTATGCAAAGCCTCATGCGAGTTGAAGAAGAACGCCGCCCCTCTTACGCCGAACTTGCTGAAATGGCCCTTGATTGTCTGGACGTGTTCAGTCAGGGATTAGTCAAAGCAATTTTGAGAGAGGGACGAAATCGGAATATGGAAAAGTTCCTGAGACGTAAACGGCAAGAGTGGTCAGACGCCTTTTACAGAAGATGTTGGACTGTTGAAGAAATCAAGGCCGAACAACGCGAGTTGGCACGGGATATGGAAACGGCAATCGTCTACGCCGACCAAAGCCCCCGTCTAGTTCCTGGTGTGTCAGGCTTTCCCGGCTTACAGATTCTCACTCCTCTGTCAGGCCGGGAAAAGAGATTGAAAGAACTCTACGCCGAGGCGGTGAGATTGGAGTTAATTGACTCCTACAATGACCTCAGACGCAAGGCTGATTTTCTATCCAAGGAGCTTCTGAAGCTCAATCTTGTGGAGTATATCGTTGCTCGCACAGACGGCTCTCTGACATCCTTGGCTGACAATCTAAGACTGGGAGCCGAAATCGCCGCTTCTATTGAGGGGGTGGCGGGAAATTCCCCAGAGGTACTTTTCAACAAATCCCAGCGGCTGAAAGAGGCGAAAGAAAGAGCTATAGAGCTTCACCCAGAATCAGCGGAGGAGATAGAAGCCCTCTTTGAGACAGAGCGGTTGAAGCTGGGACTGTAGGAGCAAGTGTAGGAACAGTCCCCACATCTTTACCCTTTATATTCGTTGAGGATAGAGGGTTATTTCAAGGAAAGGAGTGCAAGGCTAATGATTAGATTAGGGAGTGTGGAGTTGAGTGATGATGATTTGAGTTGTCATGTCCATTGCTGGGGAGAGAGCGGTAGCGGGAAGTCGAGAGTTGCTCAATTCTTGGCGAGAACCTTTACGGCCAAAGGTGAGGCTGTAGTGTTTATGGACCCTGGCGGGGAGGAGGTCAGGGATTACTTAGGCTGGGCTTCGGTGTGGCGACCGAGGCGACCGATGTATCTGGTAGATACCTCCGAGAGGGAGTGGATTGTTGGTTCCTGTCCTTTTCAGTCAAAGGAGAAAGACCCTGATGTACTGTCTACGACGGTCAAAGGTTTGGTCAAAGCGACCATGAAAGCCTGGGGTCATAACCCCCTGGAGTACCCCCGATTAAGCAAGCTTCTGAGGATGCTCTATTTCACAATGATCGAGCAGGGTTTGCCGCTTACCGTGATGGATTGCCTTTTACGATACAAGCACCCGGCAAGAAAGGCGATCCTGAAAGGATGCAGTATTCGGGAGGAGTGGGAGGAGCTTTATAGGCTAAAGCCTGCCGAGTTCAAAAACTTCATTGAATCAGTCGAGAATAGGATGGAGATGTTCAGGCATCCCCAGCTTAGACGGATTCTTTCACTGAAAGAAAACTCCATAGACCTTGAAAAGATTTGGGACGAGGGAGGTGTAGTCCTACAGAACCTCCAACCCTCTTCTTTTATGGAAGAGGAGCATAACCGCATAGTGGGCGCGTTGACTATAAACCAACTTGTGAACATTGCCCTGCGAAAGACCAAGACGGTTCAGAAGGGTGGCAAGCGGCTCTACCTGATAGTGGATGAGTGCTATAAATTCATCACTGATGACATCAAAACTATCCTGGACCAGACCCGCAAGTATGGTTTGATACTCATAGCCCTGCATCAAAGACTTGACCACCTTGATAGGCAGACTGTTTCAGCTCTGCAAAACGCCAAGACCAAGATAATTTTCTCCACTCAAGGCTCCCCAAAGCCTGAGAGACACTTTGAAGCTATAGGCCGGGATGGAGTGCGCCGCGAGAGTGTCATGCAAAATGTCCCTTACTTCCGCTGCGACCATTCCAGTTTGCGCGCAACTCTGTTGGCCACTTGGATGAAAAGAGTGGAAGTTGACCGCAGACTTACCAACACCGATTATGAAAAAGACCTCGACGAAGGGGACTTCTTAAAATGAACAAAGACACCGACATATTACAAGCTGCCCTAACCCTTGAACTGTCAACCATAGATGATCTGGCTGCTTTCTTAGGGCGTAATAAGAAGTCTCTGGAAAGACGGTTGCCTAAACTTGTCTCTTCCAAACAGCTTTACAGAAACCGCTGGGCTTCAACGGAGCCTTTTATCTATTCCTCTAAAGACCTGTCCCGGCGCTCGCCTTTTACCATTGAACACGAGTTGATGATAACGGCCATCCATACTGCCCTTTATAGAACTGGACTTTTGATTGACTGGCGACAAGGAAAGGAACACTGGACGAGTGTTCATCAAGACGGATTCTGTACCCTTCAGGTTGGAGAGCGATCTATGGATTTATTCATTGAGGCCGATAACGGCACGATGAACAGCAAAGATATGGAAGCCAAGATCAGAGCCTACCTTGCCTATTTCGAGGAAGTGAAAACCCCCTTTAGAGTCCTGTTTGTTACGACCAGTCAGAGCCGCGCCAGGAACCTTTCAAAGCTGGCCGAAGGCTCAGTGACCGAGAAGAAACGTAAGCTTTATCTGTTCACTACCATAGAAAGGTTCAAATCCGATCCACTGGGAAATATCTGCTTTATCCCTTATGAAAGCAGTCCCCATAGCCTCCTTCCCCGAATGGTATAATGAGAATGGTCCCGGTGCGCTGGGTCAAAGCGCATTTGCCTGTTAAGGAGTCCTCTTGAGTGAAAAACTCATGACGGGTTCTGGTTACAGGCTTCCCGCAATGGAACCTATACCAATCGGTACACGCGAAGATACCACCACCCATGAAACGTTTTATCTGGAAGACAGAAGACGCCATTTGGTTTGTTGGGGAATGACAGGCGTAGGGAAATCTACGCTTCTTCAGAACATCGCGGAATGGAACATAAGAGAAGGTCTAGGATGCACGGTTATAGACCCGCACGGCTCGATTGTGGAAAGCCTATTAACAAGAATACCGAAAGGCCGAACCAGGGACGTTATCTATATCAATCCCCAACTTCAAAGAGTTATTGGGGTCAATATTTTTGCGGGAGTCGGAACGATAGATCAAAAAGTTTCAGCGGTGGTAGATGCGTTTAGAAAGATGTTCTCCGATGCGTGGGGGTATCAGTCAGAGCAGATTTTACGATGGAGTTTATACACAATCCTTGAAGGACACACACCAACATTTTTAACACTAGGGAGACTTATTAATGATCCAGCCTATCGAGTAAAAGTCACCAAGAAACTGAAGAACAAGAACGCCAAGGCTTTCTTTGAACACCTCGACTCTAAATCTATGGAGAAGTTTCGAGCCGAGCGATTGGCACCTCTCGCCAATAAGGTAGATCAATTCGTTACCAACGAACTATTACAGGCTGTCTTTGGTCAGACTGCCGAGGCGTTTGATTTCAGAGATGCCATAGATACTAACAAGATCATTCTATGCAACGTTTCAGAGGGAGGTATAGGAAAACAGGAAGCAGCCATACTAGGAGGCTTTATCTTCTCCAAGCTATTCTTTGCTGGACTGTCTCGCCAGGACATCCACGAGAGTCAGAGGAAGCTCCATACAATCATTGTTGATGAATTTCAGAACTTTATTACAGCGCCTATTGATTATGTGTTGGCCGAAAGTAGAAAGTATGGCCTCTATTTAGGACTAGGAACCCAGACCGCCGCAGCTCTGCCTGTGAACATCAGAACAGCGATCTTTGGTAACGTAGCAAACAATGCTGTGTACCGAGTGGGGGGCCAGGACGCAGAGCTATTGAACAAAGAACTATCCACCAACCTGCCACCGTATCTTTTGCAAGACCTTCCAGATTATCGAGCCTACATCAGAAAGCTTGTGTACTTTGAAAAGCTGGACGCAATGAAGCCAGTCGGCCCTTTTCTTGTAAGAATGTTCCCACCTTCAAAGAAATATGGTGATGAACAAGAGAAGGAAAAGGTGATCTACGAATCACTGAAGAGATACGGGCAGGACAAGGCTAAAATCCTTAAATCTTTCTAATCCCCAGACGAAGCGGAGGAAGCGGCGAGAAACGGCGGTCGGAGCGAAGCGGAGATTGCCGTTTATTGACGCCTTACGCAGCGGAGGTTGGGGATTAGAAAAAAAAGGGAGAGCCTATATCTTTCCCCCATAGGCTCTCCGCGAGAAAGTCTGTTCGGTACTAAGTGTAAGGCGGGAAACCTCCAGTTGCTTCTTCTCTCCGATGGGACACACGCAGAAAACTAATGCCTCTAAATAGCAATCCCCTATTGGCGCAATCCCTGTGTTTTGGCAGTGCTGGCATACGTTTGATTGCGTCACCTCACTACTCATGATAGAAAAAGGGTCTGCTGAGAGAGCTTTTAGAGAGAACCACTCTCCCAGCAGAGTTGGGTTTTAATGGAAGTAGCAAATTGCCAGTGAGCCGCTTCCATTATTCTGGAACGTGTATTCCGGTAATTCGGAACGGCGAGAATAGTAGTACACACGTTTGTAGTGTGTCAACTACTATTTTTGTCGCTTCCTACAAAGGAAGCTATGGAGAAATTGAGAACGTATATCCGTGCAGTAATGAAAGAGAAGAACCTCAAGGGCATTCACATCCAAGCCCGCAGCGGCAATAAAATCAAAGACTCCACAATCTCTGACATCCTTTCTGGCAAGGTCAAATCTATAAGCGTAGACAAGCTCAACGCCCTGGCGAAAGGGTTAGGCGTTGATGGAGTAGAACTGTATAAAGCTGCCAGTGGAGAGGAGACTGATTTTAGAAATACCGAGCCGTGGCCTGCCAGAGTGCTTGTTGAGGCAGTAGACAAGATTGTATCCAGCCCAGACCTTACCGAGATAGTCCAAGCTCTCCTGAAGGCCAAGCCTGCCAAGATAAAGGCAGTCAAGAAAGTGTTACAGGCAGGAAAAGAATAATCTTATGGCTCCCGGCGACCCTGTTTAATTTGTTGCCATTCTTCCAGCGTCACAAAAATCAACTGACCATCTTTAAGATAAAACCAGCCTCCCGCACGCTCCCGCAGCGCAGCCAATTTGTTGTGTGCTGCTTCTGTTATTGCACCGGCATCGCCCCACATAAATTGACCATTCGCCGGAGGTGTCCAGATCGGCGCTTCCAGCAGGTCGTAGCGGTAATCGTCACCGACTATCGCCCAGCCCGCATCAGCTTCGCCGTTATAAACCTTGTTCATATAGTCGGCTAGTTCTTTCTGGGGGCCATCAGGCATAGCGTCTATTTGCGCTTGGATTGCTTCTTTACTCATAGCCAGATTATATGCCCTCTGCCCTGTGGATTCACGCCATTGACAACCTTTGACGGTTTTGTACAGTTAGGGTATGAAGTATTCACCCTACCAGATGAAGCGCCGCGCCGAGCAAGTCAAGAAAGCCCAGCGGTTATATAAACAAGGATTCTCAACACGAGAAGTCGGAAAGATGATAGGCAAATCTCACGGCTGGGTTGCCTATGTTTTGAAGGAATCTACTCCTGTGGATAAGTGATGTTTGACAGTTTTAGACAGTGCAGTATCATTAAGTCATAAAGGCCAACCAATAAAAACCAACGTACAAAATAAATCAAATGAAGTGCAATGTCTGTAAGGGAACGGGCAAGGTAGAAGTCGAGGGAATGAAGCCTGACGAGTTCACCACTGAGAAGTGTGATGTGTGTATGGGAAAGGGCGAGCGGGATGTCTACTTTATCCTTACTGTTTGGGATGCAGATAACGACCGAGAGATTACCAGTGAAGATGTGCCTTTGGACTATGAACAAGCCTGTGAAGTGATTGCCCGCCAAATCAAGTACGCCCAAGAAAACTAACCCCCCAACCAATTACTCAAGATGACTATTTGCTTATCGGTTCGTAAGGTTCAGGGCTTCCACTTTTTACCTTATTGCTTAACCCTCAAAGAAAATCCGGCAATCTATCAGTGGCTTTTCTGGACGTTCTGTTTCTAGTCATACTAACCCACCTTACCAAATAGCTACTATGAATGAAAAACTAGAAACAATCCGGCAGGCGTGTATCAAGGCGAATCCTGATATTTTCATTGAAGGCTGCGAAAGTGGAAAAGAAAACTGCGATTGTTGGTGGCACAAAAACTATCCACCGGACGGAAATAAGTATCGTCCTATCTGCCTCGCAGATGTGTTGCTGGCGATAGAAGGTAAGAGCTATGACGGTTGGCCAGCAGGGTATCAACTCATCACTTCGAGAAATATCCGCCGTCCGTGGAACCCCCGCACCGATGACCTCACCCAGCAGTCGGAAGAAACAATAAACTTTCTCTACGAATTACTTCAATGAAAACCTACATTATTGAATCCCTAACCCTTCTAGGAATCTTAGTTTTAATGGTCTTAACCCTCGCAATACTCTAATGACCCTCGAACAACAAGTAGTAAGCCTAGAGCTTGCCAAGAAGCTCAAAGAGCTAGGAGTGAAGCAGGAGAGCATTTGGTATCGGCGTTATCGGAAAGGCGCTAATCCAGAATGGGACTTAGCCTATGTGGGCAATATCCAAGCAGTAGATCAAAAATGTTCCGCCTTCACCGTAGCCGAGCTTGGAGAATTATTACCGCCATACTTCTGTTCCTTTGATGCCAAGCGAAAGTATAAGTGGTCTTGCGAAAAGTGGTCGCACGGAACCATTAACGGCGATGTTCCGACACAATACGCAGACACCGAAGCCGACGCCCGCGCTCGAATGGTTATTTACCTAGTCGAAAACAAACTCATCACACTTTAATGTCTCAACTCATCAAAGCCACAGCCCCCCAGACCCAGAAAGTCCACATTGAGCACGCCAAGATAGAAATAATGGACGGTATCGCTAACCTCCAAGATGCAATCCTACTTCTGATCACCAGCCCGAACTTCAAATGGAGCGAGCAGGAGAAACAAGATCACAAACAATTTATAGGTCGAGCAATGAGGAAGTTAGAAGGGCTTTTTAACTACTTCAACCTACCAGAATGAATGTAAGCCACCCCTACAACATAAAACCTCAAGACGTTCTAAGAATCCGCCGCGAAGAACTGAATATAACGCAGAAGGAATTGGCTGATGAGCTTGGCATAAGTTCAATGGGACTTTCTCACTATGAAGTAGGCTCACGTCAGCCCCGCCTAGATTTCTTAGAGAAATGGGCAGCGGCGTTAAAGATGGAAATAAATGTATTCCTTACAAAGTCCCCACTCTCCCAAATCAATGAGAGCCAATAAATAAATCTATGACCAATCCAATCACCCTTACAGGCTTTAGAAGTTTCCTACGAGTAATGAAGAAAGACGGTATAGACCCTAAAGAATTAGCCCAGATACTAATTGAAGAATGGGGAATCTATATGGTTTCCGAGATCGCTACAGAGATAGAAAAGGCCGAGAGTACAATACCAGTACAATGAAGATCAAGATTCAACGCTCATTCTCAAAGCGTGTACAGCTTAAGCAGTTCGAGCCTATAGAAAGCTCTTGCGCGATAGAAACAGAGTTTGAGATTGCTGACGGAAAAAGCTCGGATGAGAAGAAAGCAATTGTAGAACTGAATTCCAGAACAATTGATACTCTATGCCGCGAAGAAGTCGAAAAAACATTAAATCAATTCAAGTCTATAGACACCTGAAAAGCACAAGATCAAGCTAAAGAGACTTCCCAGCTTGAAGCACCATTCCTAGAGGAAGTAGAGATCATCACCCCAAGAACAAATACAAAATTCAAACTTATATAATTATGGACTGGAACAAATACAAAACTGTGGATTCATCAACTCAAAGAATGTGGCCGGAGAAAGATCAAATGCTTACCGAAGGAGATTACATCGAAGGCCGCTATGTAGGTAAAAAAGAGAATGTAGGATCTAACAACTCCACCATCTACATTCTTGATGTAGACGGAGAGCAAGTAGGAGTTTGGGGAACATCAGTACTTGATACTAAGTTCGCCCAGATCGCTCAAGGTAAGATGGTAGCTATTGAGTATCAAGGCAAGAAGCAATCAGAAAAGAGAAAGGGCAGTAGCTATCACGATTTCAAAGTTGGAGTCGGGATTGACACTGTAGGAGATGAAGACCTATTTGCTCAATAGATGATTAGACCCCTTTTCTTTGGTTCAGTAAGTGAGCAAGGTGCGCTTATACTTGGAGACCCCTCACGCTTCAAGGCGTACCTTCTCACCCTGAAGGGGAAAGAAGTACAGCTTTCAATTAAACGCTATGAGCTTACCCGCAGCAATCAGGCTAACAAGTACTATTGGGCGGTAGTTATCGCAATGGTCTCTGAGGCTATGGGAATCATCCCAGACGAAGCCCACGACTATTGCAAAAGCTTATTCCTGAAAGAAGGTGTAGAGGTAAACGGTAAAAGATATGAGATTATCCGTTCAACTGCGAATCTTCCAAGCTCTCAGTTTTGGGAGTACATCGAGAAGATAAAAAACTGGGCCGGGGCAGAACTAGGTATAGCTATCCCAAAACCGCATCAAGTTGAATACTAACTTTACCCAGATCCAAAGCGACGCTTCAAAAATGGGTATCCCAAGATTGTACCTACGATCCCAATAAGCCCGCCGATTATCTTGAGTATTGTATCTTGAGTTGAGGTGAGATTAAGATCAGTTAAAACATTGATATAGGCGATAATTGAATTCGAGTTCATTTCAAACTCTACTGGTCGCCTATTCTGATCTAACTGGTATTCAATATCAGGCTCGAATCTTAGCGAGACAGCATGCCGCCCGGTTGTTTCAGGTAAAATCAGCCACCCCCAAAGAAATTCTGGACCGGGGTTTATCATTCGTGAGTTATCCGTAGGAGTAATTTTGAACGAAGGTGATTCTAATTTGAGAACAGTTGATAACGTGTATACCTGTTCTGAATCCGGTTTGAACTGGGCGCTTATTGGGAGAGTTTCCGATACTTTAACCGATTTAGGAATTCTTATACTAAGAGTACCTGAGATTTTTTTCCTATTTGGAGAGGTCCCCTGTAAAGACATAGGCATATCACTCAGTTGGAAGTTGTCTGTACCTTTTGGTCTTAATATAGGGCTGCCGATACGCGGGGCGAGCCACGCAAGTGAAGCTATAAATCCTACTATTAGGACAGCGATAAATATATTACGTAGTATACGGACTAAAGGACCTGTTTCTATTTCATCAGGATAATAGCTAGATGTGCTAGGGGGTGCTGGTAAGGCATTGGCAACAGATTGAGGTAACCGGGGGTGTAATAGTAGGTTTAACGCATGAGCAACATAAAATGCTAATCTTTCAAAAATTTCACTCTGCTCATAAGGACTCGCTACATCTAATGATCCATAAGGGCCATTTGCAGGATATAGCTGTCCAAGTTCCGTTTCGAGGTATGGGGAATCATTTATAATAAGGGGTATTATAAGAGGTGTTTCAAAACTCTCCCTTTCTCGCTCAACTCTTAAAATCAGTGGCAACTCAAAGTCCGTTATATAGTCTGAAGAAAAATAGTCCTTGCTTATAAGTACTATAATAACTTTAGCGCGCCCAATAGCTTCTTCAGCCTCGAATTCCCACAGAGTAGGAGGGTCTATTTCGGTTTTGTCCCAGATTTCGACATCGAAACGTCTTTCAAGTGTCCTTAAATGTTTTCTGACTTCGTTAACCCATCGTACATCTTCAGGGCTGTGACTATGACTGATAAAAATCATTGCTTTTTCATGACTTTGACGTGACATAGTATCCTTGATCAAATCCAACTCTAATGTGTTAGTCTACAGAGAATGAAAAATACCCTAGAGCTGTTGCGTATGCCTAGATGGTCGCGCCTATTCTATCCTAACAACTGAGTACTTTGTAAAGGTAATTGACATTCCTCGAAGGCGTGTAGTAGATTGGCGCGCACTATGGCATTAGAAAGCGCAGGATGTGCTGTTCCAGCAATGCTTGTTCTTATAGGCTTAGGAATAGGCGGCGTTGTATACGGATTGATGATCATTTTCGGTGGTGCAGTGGGTGATGTTCCCCGTTGGGTTGGTATACCTGTGATCGTCTTTGGCATCATTTGTTTTTCTATATATGGAGCCGTCGTTAAAAGTTGGGATAAGTAGTACAAAACTTATCCACACCCCCACCCCTTCCCAGACTCTGAGTTAAGTCAAAAAACGTGTTGGTCAAAACAAACAAAAGTACTGGAATTATCAAGTCTTTTTGTTTGTTTTGAATATGAATATACTGCTCTGCCTTTAATGTATAGAAAAAAATCTGAAAAACGACCTCCCTTCCTCAGGGCGATCTTCAAGTTTGCTATATGGTATCAGCTGAAACGCTTGTGTTGAGCCTCTTCTCGTACCTTAGGCACAAGAAAAATACCAACACGAATGTTTACTTAACTCCCAGACTCTACCAGTTTGCTATTGAGTGATTGACACTCCATTTGGGCGTGTAGTAGATTGGCGCGCATGACTGATGCCATGCCGCCGCCGCAACCCTCGTGGTGGGATAGGCTCCGCGAGGAATTTGTGGAACCCGCAATAATTATTTTCTGCCACGCCCTGTTGATTGTCTTTGGCGTGCAAGTTCTATCCTTATTGAGTTGGCTGATAGCCATAGCTCATATCTCCAACTTAGCCAAAGAAGTTTTATATACAATTGACGAATATCTGATGATTTTTGCCTTTGTAATACTTGGCTTCAGTTTTATCATTAAGATAGTGACGGTGGTATTGGGAGGCATAAGAAGATGAACCAAATAAGAGAGACAACAAAAGGTGGGTCTGCCTCCCAACTACAGAACGCCACGTCAGCGTCACCAATCCATTTTAGGAAGGAGCTTTATAAGCTTCTTTTTCGTAACCAAAAGTTAGAGGCCACTATCTACGGCATTTCACTACTAACTGCCTTTACATATGCATTATTCAATCACTTTGTTCTAGGAAGGCCAGAAAAGCTCATTTTATATGAGGGAAGTGGTATTGCTATCTCTGTGTTTGTGGTATCAGCATTAGGCTACATCTACCGATCCCGCGAACATACTTTTACTGATGGCATATTTTCCAGTCCAGAGTTCACGCGCGTTATAGTGATGTTTTGTTTGATCGCAGTGGTAGTCAGGGTAGTCTTTTCGCCGTCTCCACTGCCTACAAGTTCGATGATTTTTCTACTGGCAGTTCTACTCTTGCTAGTGTTCTTCGTCATTGCTACCAACCAAGTAGAAAGACGCAAGTAGTTATCCACAGTGACAGCCGGAGTCAACTTGCTATACTTAAACAGGAATCAGAAGAGCTATTGTAACTTTCACCTCTTAGAAGCGTTTAGGATATTGAACCTATACGCATTTCTCCCACTTTGCAAATTCGGGCAACCGAGCTTCTAAGAGGGAGTGGGAGGAAGTCGTATGGGTTTTTCTTTTTCCTCATAACTTCCCGCCGCTAGGTTTCTTCGAGCAAGTTTTCCTCATAAAACTGGCCGCACACAGGTAAGTACCCTTTCATAAATTCCTCGCTCTGACTCAGGCCCGTCAACGAGGGACTTCCAAAGGGCATTTGCCCGAACATACTTGATTCTTTTTCAGACAACAATTCAGGAGTAATAAAGGATACCTGACTGAATGAAAGGACAAGAGCTAAAGGAACAACACTACCAGTCAAGAGTCCTTCGCCAGCTAGGAAGGATAAAGGGGCCTGTGCAGAGAGTAAAAATAACACGACAAATCTTCAAAAATGTCTACAGAGAAACAATCAGAGAGTTTGCGTAAAAGATTTCACGATGAGTTTTGCCACTATCCCGATTCACACCTTGAAACTTCCGGCCTTGATTGTTCGCTAAGCGAGGAAACCGCCTACCCTAATTTGATTCTATCCTTCATCCGTACCTTTGCCTCTAGCCTCCTAGATGAGGTGAAGCTGGAGGAAAAGCCAGGGGAGTTTGATGTTGATGATTTCTCACGGATCTCCGCACGAAGCTACAATCAAGCGATTAGAGACTTCACAACCAAGGTCGAAGAAGTAAAAACTAGACACGGACTATGAAAAAGATAATTCAGGCGGTCATAGAAAAACTGATTGCTGATAATTGGATCACTGTGAATGAACAATTGAACAAGGATGCCCTTAATGCATTTATTGTGGAAGCTATACGAGATATAAAGGTCAAAGACTTTCTAGACGCATTTGACCTCTAACCCCCTATGGACCGCATCGAGCTTGATGAACAACTAGAACTAGAGCAGTACGAGAATAAGGCTATGAAGCCTCTTAGCTTTCCTTCTGTAGAGAAGTTTCAAGTAAAAACACCTTACGCCCCGCGCAACAAAATAGAAGCTCTGAAACACGAAATCTACGAGTTCTTCAAACCATACCCAGCACCCAAAATAGACTATGGATTTCTATGCGGTATAATAAGACCAAAGACCTATGACCGCGCCGAGGCAATATTCAGAAAGCTCCAATCAGACCTGAAAGACCAGCGAAGTTCAATCAACAACCCCCCGGCTCTATGGCTTCGCCTAATGTTCCCCAAGAAAGTCGAGCCACAATCTTAGAAAACAATGAACTACACAGCCTCAAGTGTAACGAATAATCCAGGCTCTGAAGACTTCGAGTTGAAAAGGCCCCGGACAAGTTGGAAGGACCTGCGAAAGGTGATACTTGGGACTGCGGCAGGAATATGTTTCTTGACGGGAGTAATCTTCTGGGCCGGGCAAGTACTCATAGGGCTGATGTGGATTATTAATAAACTTTAGATTCCGTGAAAACCCTCCCCTGTTCCAAACAACTCTCCCCAGATTAAATGAACCCCTCCTTCCACGGCTCCCATAGAGGCTGTAAAATAATAAACAAGAAACAGCCCAGCCAAAGTCCAAAACACTTGATTGAAGGAAGGTACTGTATCACCCATAAAGTAGACCTCTGCGCCTGTGGTAGTGAATGGTCGCATGGACTCTCAGAGGAGGTAAGGAAAAGTAGAATCACAAAGCCTTATGGCACACGAAAACATGAAACGTTCATTCCTTAAAAGGAAACCATCAAAGCTCAAAAGAACACCCCTCAGGGCCAAGAGGCAGGCCATAAGGAAAGTTACTAAACTCTCGCTAGGTAGGCTTAAGAAAGACCTACTGGAGATTGCTAAACGCCACGTCCGAGAGCGCGATGGAAAATGTATGATGGCGGGCGCAGATGGTAGGAGGTGCTGGGGCTATCTACAAGCTTCCCATATCTTCCCTGAAGGTATCTACCATTCAATGAAATTTGACCCCCAGAATATGATCGCCGCTTGCACTCAGCATCATATCTATTGGTGGCACAAAAGTCCGCTGGAGGCTGATGCGTGGCTCAGAAGACACTTGGGAGAGCAGCAGTATCAATATCTGTTCAGGCTCCGAGATGCCTACAAAGAAAAACAGTGGTTTATCCCTGAGCTTACCGAGCTTCTAGCTCAAGCAGAGCAAGACCTAGCCAGCTACGGCAAGCACTACGAGCCGCATAGGCCCAGCCTATAACAAGCTACTCGTTCGAGGCTATTAGGGATTACAGCAAGTCTTGCGATTGAACGGATGACTATTCGCACGGGTAGTAATCAACGGTATAGTATCTTGTAACGCAACCGCTACCATAAATATGGCAATCGCAGGCAATAATCTTGTAGCCACAGGGAGTAGCATAGGTATCATCAGTGTAGTATTGAAAGTCAGTTTCTACCCCAGGGCACGCTTGTGCCTTTGGGACAAGCATAAAGGTAAAGGAACCCCAGACCATCACTATGGCAAGCAGGGTCAATAAGGCGCGATTCTTCAGGACATTGCTTACTTTCCGCATGGTTCAACCCTCCCTCGTACTTTGGATCGTTATTTAGACGCTTCGCATCAAGCGGTGAACTTGCTTCAGGACATTGCAAAGCAGCTAACGTGATGGCCGCTACTTTATACCAAAGACAATGTAATGTAAAGAACTTTATCTTGTTTTTCTAACCAGTTTAGGGCTGTGGATAAGTGGTACTGGACACATGGCACATATGACATATGATTAAGGTATGAGGAAAGTAATTGATGCCACAAGTCAAAATCCCCGCTGCCAGTGCATCGTGTGCGGCCAATGGAAAAGACAGTACAACGCCAAGCGAGAAAGGATAATGTTTGGAGCGCAAGGTGAGAATTGGGAAGTGGTAGACCCAGCAACCGGATACCTTGCCGATGTGTGCCGCGAACACTACGCCGAGCTTGAAGCAAAACAAATTTTCTAACCTTCCATGAAATACGAACGTTCAGTAATCCTCGTAGACCCCAAAGACCATAAAGAGCTTAAAAAGAAGCTGGCCCGGAAAACAAAACAGCATCCTCAAGGTCAATCCCTCTCCTCCTGGGTACGGGAGAAAACCCGCCAGGAACTTTCGCAGAAACAATTTATCACTCTCAAACCTCACTAAAAACATGAACGAAGAACAAGCACGAGCATTGGTACTGGCAATACAGGGAATTATTAATAGTGAAATGGCCGCGCTAAGAAGGTTAGATTTATTAAAGGAATTACTCGAAAACGAAGACTTCATAACTTCGTAGTCAATTATCTTTTTCATTCAATGAAAACCCCACCCAAGAACCCCAGCCTCAAAGTTCTCCTGTCTCTCTACCTCAAAGAGAAGTATCCCAACTTTATAAACGGCGGCGATCTTGAAACCTATTCAATCACGCAAGGCTACAAGGCTAGCAATGGTTCAAGACGCTGTAGAGAACTAGCCGATGAAGGAACCTTCGAGCGCCGGATGAATGGCAAGTCAGTAGAGTACCGCTATCTTCAAAAGGAACCCCAGAAAAGCATATCTATCTTCCGCTGCCACTTTTGCCCCAAAGATGCAGTAACCCTTAAAGGAACCTTCAAAGTCTGTGAAGCTCACGCACAAGAAAAGGCCGCACCAAGTTTGTTCTAAGAAGAGTTATGATAAAATCTCCGATAAATATAATCAGTAATTCGAGGTTGTCCTATGAGAGAGCTGATAGCAGTCAAGGGGATTTCACTTTTCGCAGATTATCGCTGCTCAGCATTAAAAAGAGACGCACTTATTTATAATCGTCTTGCTGCTCTTAATTTTGATGAGTCTCTAGAGAGTTGGGAGCACAGCAGTAATGAGCAAAGCAAATATATTCTTGATAATGCTAGGTGGTTACTTGAAAAGGGTTTTATCTTCCAACCTGAACTTCCTTTTCCTACAGAGACTCTAGTAGCTGACCAAGACTACGAAACGGGGCGAGCTATTCTTGCTAACGCTCAGAAAGAAATGCTAGAAACCTACGCGAAATATAATTTAGATAGCCCGGAACAGATCAAAAACTTCTCCCGAATTGTAAGCTCCCCTAATATCGGAAGTATAACCAAGGCAATATTCCAAGCTCAACAAATAGAAGTGTTTGCTGCATTGTATAGCTTCGAGGTGTGTCTTGTGAGATTATCAGCTATCGCCTTGCGTAAAGAAATGGAGGCATATTCGATTCCGATCCTATATAGAGATATTAAGCCTAACCTTGAAGCACGCGACAATTTCACCTTGGGCGAGGTTATTCAGATAGCCATTAAGTCACTCCCCATACCTGACGACTCAGTTTCGTGGGAACAAATCTTTGATTACCGTTCCGACCCAGATTCATTCAATAAGTTTCTCGCCCTAAGAGATTGGATGGGTGAGGTTGCAAGAGAAAAGCTCACGCCTGTTGAAGTAGAAGAAAAGCTAGAGTACCTTGTAAATCAATATCAGCAACACATCAAACTTCACAAGATGAAAGCTTCTATGGGGACACTGGAAAGTGTACTTACCGTGGGAGCCGGTTTCCTTGAGAACGTCGCAAAGCTGAAGCTTGAAAAGGCTGTCAAAGGGCTATTTCACTTTAAGCATAAGAAGATCGAATTGATGGAGGCAGAGCTTAAATCCCCCGGCTACGAGGTGGCCTATATCGCCCACACACAAGAAAAGTTCTCTAGGTAGTCGTTTTATCCACACAGCAAAATCCTGCCAGTTTGAGCCGATCTGTCAGGGGATTCAGTAAAGGAGCCAGTACCAGTAGGGTTGTTTTGGGCTATATATAATGGTATATATCGCTTGGCTGTCGGGTTAGCAAAGATAGTATCTACTAGGAGCGTTTAGGTTATTGGAGGACAGGTATGGAAAGTAATAGGAGTAAAACGAGCCAATCAAGCCGAACGAGTCAAACTTCTGATCGAATAACGACTAAGATTGAGGACTTTGAAATTGGCATTCTTCGCATTGAAATAGATGGAGGGTGGAGCACTTATGAGTTTTCAAGTTTACTTACAAATCTTCGCGATGCTTACCTTGATATTAACATGATCATTTTCTTTTCACGTCAGGTAGAGAGCGAATATAACTCTATTGATCGATCAAGGACGATCTCTGCGGGAACACGTTATTTTAGCGATGTTTGGGAATCCGAGACACGGAAGGAACTAGAATATATTGATTCTGAAATAGGCCGACTAAAGTTATCAAATACCAGTACGAAATTATCTTTAGATTTACTAAAATCAATCGCTCAAGGATATACTACAGACCTTTATATTAATAGTATTGAGTATAGCTCGCCTGGCTGGATAGAAGTGATTGGAAATCTTAACCCTTTAAAGATTCTTGCTGATGTTATTACCTCATGGAGAAGAGAGAACACTGAGCGGAAGAAGGCTGAATTAGATGGAGAAAAGGCTGCCCGCGAGGCAAGTGTTGAAGAAGAAAGGGTAAGATCTCAAGAGCGGATTGAGATGGCTAAGATTAAGTCGGACTTACTGAAAACTCTCGTGGCTACCGGAGCACCTTTACGACGTGTTTCTAATGGGGCAGAACTCGAACGAGTATTAGCAATTATTGATAAACAAGCAGGTGAAACAGTAGCGGATATTTCTAAAGATAGACGCATCGGAGAGGTCAAGGTACTTACTGCTGGAGCATCTCAATCGTCTTCCAGTTCTCCTGCTCCAGACGCAGCCTCCCCCCCTGCTCCCGCCCGTGCGGACTCGTCTTCCGGTTCTAATCAAGGAACCATGATAGCTGAGTAGTTGTCCTCCTCCTAAAAGTCAAAGCGCCATCCTATCCCCTAGGGCCTGTGGATAAAAGCGAAAGCCAGATTTGCTATAATTTCTGTATACCACCCACAATGAGCCAGCGAAAACTACGTCTCTTCAGGAGAACTATCAATAGGCAGATGGAGCCGCGTATTGAGAAGGCCGCGAGGGAGATGGCTACTCAAGAGTTCATCCGATCCACCTTCAAGCCCCGGCCCCGGTGGATGCCTATGTTTATGTGGAAAATGGTCGTAAACCTCGTTGTAAAGCACTGATGTCCAAGTCCGACCTCAACAAGTTTTTCCTTTCCAAGAAATCCCCTCTCAGACCCAACCAGAAGCAAAGACTAAAGGCCGAGATCAGACACGAGAAATCAAAACAACATCCCTCTAATGGCAAAGAAAAAACTAACCGAGCATCAGAAAAAGCTCATTAGACTGATTACGGATAATTTAGGCAATAGCGGGCCTGCAAAAACTCTTGAAGAGTTGATGCTTGAGGCCGGTTATTCTCCTGAATCAGCCCGCCAGCAGAGCAACATAATGGCAGGCATCAGACCGCAGCTTGAACCGATCATCGAGAAGCTTCAGACTCGCAGAGATAGAGCAGCAGAAGCTATCACGGACAAGAAGCTCGATAAAGCCAGCGCCAGAGATGCGGCCTACGTTGTGGATCTTCTCACCAAGAACATTCAGCTTCTAAGCGGTAAAGCTACCGAGCGCCCTAATAACGTTATTACTGGCCTTGAAAACCTCTCAGACGAACAACTCGATGAACTCATCAAGGACAGAAAAAATAGAGCTGGCTAAGGCTCTTATCGAGAAGGAAAGGAGGATCGCCCAGAACCCTCTTAAGTACGCCCAGCAGCACCCCAAGCAGCAAGAGGTAAGCCGAGTACGAAAGGCTATCAGAGCCTTATTCTGGGGCAACCGTGTAGGTAAGACTGAGTGGGGCGCACAGGAAACCGCCAAGGTTCTATTGGGAGAGCATGAGTGGATTCAACCAGGGGAAGTCTGGAGCTTTTGCCCTTCTTTCGATGAACAGAAAGACACCACCCAAAAGAAGCTTCTCAAATACATTCCAGAACACCGAATCAAAGATAAGACTTGGCTTCGCAAAGGAATCATTAAGGAACTTGTCATAGATGCTGGCAATGGTCGCACTTCAAAGATCGCTTTCAAAAGTTATGAGCAGGGGAGAGAAAAGGCACAGGGAGCAGGAAAGGTTCTAATTTGGTTTGATGAGGAGCCACCGCACGATATTTGGGAAGAGTGCTTTGTTCGCACCGAGGCAGGTGTCCAGCTTCATATCATCCTTACTATGACCGCTATCAAGGGTATGACGTGGGTGTATAACGACATCTACCTGAATACCAGCAACCCCGACATCTTCGTTTCTGAGGCAGGCTGGGATGATAACCCTTGGCTCACTGAAGACCAGAAGGCTCAGATGGGCCGAGGACTCACGCCTCAAGCTTTGAAGGTCAGACGTGAGGGGAAGTTCGTCAAGATGGTTGGCCTCGTCTGTAGCTGGTTTGGCCGCAGCACTCACGTTGTAGACATCAAGGAGCTTCCCCCAGGAGATACTTACTTCGCAATAGACTTCGGATTCTCTGCCCCCTCTGCTGGCCTGTGGGTTCGTATAGATCGAGAGTTCAACTGGTGGATATTTGATGGCTTCTACCGGAAGCAGCTTACCAATCCTCAGATTCAGGCAATCATCAGGCTCAAAGAGCAGAATCTTGGCCGGGTGATCCGCATAGGTGACTCAGCCCAAGCCAGCGATATAAAGCAGATGAACGATGCTGGAATCTCTATTACTGGGGTTGAGAAAGCCCCAGGTACGAATAAGGAGAACTGGGACGAGTGGCGCGCACGGCTGATGGAGGAACAAGGCCATATCTTGGAGGCTACCGGCAAGCCAAAGCTTTTCATCTCCAGCAAGCTTGTTGACTTTGACGAAGAAGGTAACGAGTTCAATTTCTTGGTCAAAGAGATTGAGAACCTACGCTGGGAAGAAATCAAAACCGATATGGGTATCGAGCAAAAGCCAATGTGGGGCAAACAGGCCAAGCACGCAATAGACGCTTTGAGCTATATCCTTGCCACGATCAACAAACCTAAGAAGGAAGAGGCACCAGCCCAGGCTTATACAGGTGCAGTCAAACCATTCTACCCAAACATAGGAGTATGAAACTCACCGAGAACGAGAAAGCTATCCTCAAGAAGATTCGGCAGATGCAACCGCACGACAAGTTGATTGTCGAGAAGAAGGGGGAGAATGACCCTACGGAGTTCCGCTTGGAGCTCCAAGCCGTAGATTACTTGAAAAGAGACTCCCCTGGTAAGTAAAGTTAGGTGCGATACATTACGTTTTGGTCATAACTGGCGGCTTCTCTTCGTCACGCCAGATTCGCATAGTCTCGCGGTTACTCTTGGATTGTTTGTGTTATGAAAAGGAAAAACAGGCGTAAACGAAAACCAGGAGGAACTTATAAGAAAACAGAAACGAAATCCTTGAGAAGTAATCTCAAGGTGCATTTTGATCGTTTCCGTTTTCTTTGGTCGCTTGTTGTAGCAATCTCAGTTTTGATGACGATAGTAGGAACCATTTACAATTTTACACCAAAGGTTTCTGTTTCCCCAGATACCACCTTTCCAGATCCCCAAGTCATCTCGTTCGTTTTGAGTAACGATAGCTACCTGCCCTTACACGAAGTTATAGTTTCTACCTCCCTTAAGGACATAGAGCCTTATGTGTTCAATGATGATATTCAGAAGAAAATACCTTCCGACGATCCTAATAAAGTAGCTGGTTTGGGTAGTTTGGATATTAGCCCTGGACCAAACCATATAGCTGAAACGCTGAACTCGAATGAGAAGCGATCTATCACGTTCCCCCTCCCAAGGCTTCTATTCAAGGACCCAGTTACCAGTGCTACAGTTGAGATCACTATTAAATATAGGCCGGAGTGGATGCCTTGGTATCAGGAACGCAAGTTCAGGTTCCAAGGAATAGGTAATAAGAATGGTCAGTTGGTATGGCTTCCTCCAAAGATACTATAGGCCATTATCCGCATAGTTATCCACAGCCTCTAAAAAATGCAATTTGATATACTTATGATGTAATCAAACGGCGCGGGCAAACCGCGAATCCGAGACGAACACGGCATACACCGAACGGCTCATAGCTCTGCAAAGGGCTACGGGCCGTTTTTCTTTCATGCAACCCCTATCCTACGACACATTACAAACGAATCTGGAAAGTGACCGGAAGTTCCGCGAGCGCCGCCATTCCCAATGGACGGATAACTACACCCTCTACCGCGACACTGTGATTGTGAACAGATTGACCCAGCGCCAGTCTGTCAATGTTCCTCTGATGAAGGAGTCCATGAGGACGATTCTTTCAGGCATTGATGATCCCCCGGACAACTACTACGAGAATCTGGACAACGATAAGCAGAAAGAGCTTTTCATGAATGAATACTGGAAATGGGTATTCGATATGAATAAGCTTGAGATCAAGGACATCATAGATAAGAAACAGGTGCTTCTCTATGGCCGCAGCTTCATAAAGCTGAATATCGTCAACGGTCAGTTCTACGTTGAAGTTTTAGACCCGCAGGATGTGCTGGTAGATCGCTACATAGACCCTTCAGATATTGAGACAGCCCGCCGCGTAATCCATACAGGCATCTTCAGCGCCCTCTCGGATGTGGCCCAGAACCCGATGTATGACCAGGAGGCAATCACAAAGCTCAAGGAGTTCTTTGCCACCAACGCAGGGCTTATCAAGAACGAGGAGAACACCCGCATAATGCAGGACAAGAACCAGCGAATGTCTGACATGGGAGTCCCTGATGCCAATAACCCTATCCTTGGCGAAACCTATGTTGAATTGAACGAGCATTATGTGAAGGTTTGGGACGAGGAAGCCAAGGAAGATAAGATCATTCTCTGTGTCACGGCTGAAGGCCAGGTTCTTATGCAAAAGCCTTTGAAAGAGGTGATGAACATCAACTTCTATCCCTTCGTCACCTGGGCGGATGATATTGAGCGCACCGACTTCTGGAGCGATGGCTGGGCTGATGTGGCCAGAGTCCCGAATCAAGTTTTGAACGTATGGCTCTCCCAGCTTGTAGAGAATAGGACCTTGAGAAATTTCGGGATGAACTTCTACAACTCTTCGATTGAAGGTTTCAACCCGACTACCTACCAGCCTGCACCCTTTGGCTGGTATCCTATTCCAGCAGGCAAAGACGGAGATATTCAGAAGGTATTAAAGCGCGTAGAGGTTCCAGACCTTTCCGAATCACTAGACGAAATGCAGTTCCTTATCGGGATGGTAGAACGCTCGACTGCTGCCACCGCAATTGAGAAAGGCGAATCCCCAGAGGGGCAGGTAACTTTGGGCGAGGTGAAGCTGTTGGATGCCAAAGCTCAGAAGCGTATTACTTCAATGTCCAAGTTCTACCGGCAGGTATGGAAAGACCTTGGAGATAAGTTTGTAATGATCGTCGAAGCCAACCCGGACAAGCTTGATGCGGTAAAGCTTTACAAGAAATCAGTCAATGGTAACTACTTTGCCAAAGAGCTAAAGCCAGAGGATTGGAAATCGAAGTCAGGCTACAAGACCAGAGTTACTACCTTGGCCGAGAAAGAGCAGGATTCGATTGATTCTATTCAGAAGATGAAGATTGGAGTAACTGAGTTCCCGACGAACCAACCTCTTCGAGAAATCTACCAGAAGAAGATTCTTGATTGGATGGGTCTTTCACCTGACGAGACAAAGGAAGTGATGGAGTTTGAGAAGCAGCAAGTGGGTATGATGCAGCAAATGCCCGGTATGCCAGGGCAGGGATTACCAGGACAGGGTATGCCCGCTTTGCCTGCCCCTCAAGGAGTAACGCTCGATCAGATATTAACCCCACCTACTCAAATCAATGCTTAAACAGATTCTCGAACGGCTGGGCGTCAAAGACTACAGCGAGCTTAAAGAACAAGAGAGGCAGGTATATTTGCAGTGGGCCGAGATTTTGAACAAGCCTGACTTTACTATTGATGACCTCAAGAAATTCTTACCTATTGAGCTTGCACGAGCAAACGAGGAGCTGCGCCACTGGGAAAACAGCGACAAGAAAGAACTCTACTACAAAGCCTATGCCCGGATACTTCAAATGCTCACTGACTTTCTAACCGCCCCTGAAAAGGAGCGCAAAGCGTTAGAAGGCCAGTTGAAGCAAAAATACAATCTGTAAAGGTCGTCAAATCATTTATTCATTTTATGGACGAACAATCACAAAAGGTTTTAGCTGAAATCGTCGCCAAAGAGCCAGTGTCACTCACCGAATCAGAGATCGAGTTTCTGAGAGCGCGCAGGTCTTATCTGAGCGAGGAGCAGCGGGCTGTATACAAGGAGTTTCTGGCCGAGCTGGAGGATAAAGCAGTTGACCTCAATAAGCTGAATCGAGAAAAGCTTGATGCGCTTGCAACTGAGCTTGGTTTAAACCCGGCACAGTACAGCAACAAGCCGACACTCATTACGGCTATCCAAGAGAAGCAGGCAGAGAATCAAAGTTAAGTCGTTAATCAACCACCCAAACCCCTTAAATGGGACGGGTACAACTTAGATGGAAAAAGAAATCCAAACCACCCAAGAGGTGACGGAAGAAGTGCAAGAGGACACTTTAAACCTCAATGGTGGCGAGACACCGGAAACCCCGCAGGAGCCAGCAAACCAGCCCCAAGAGCCAAATCCCGATGAAGGAATTGACTACAAAGCAAAGTTCTCTGAATCCACCAGGGAGAATCAAATCCTTCAAGCCAAGCTTAAGGAAAGAGAATCTCGCAGGGAATTGACAAATCAACCAACCGAGACAGAACTGAAGGCAGCATTCCCGTCTTGGGAGTTTATGAGCGAGATTGAAAAGGATATATCAAGAAGGCAACTCATTTCCGAAAGGAAAGCTGATCTTGCCCTTGCAGCACAGCAGAAGCGAGATGAGGATGAGAAGTGGAACAATTCTCTTGAGTTCGCAATCAGCGCCAACCCTGATCTTTCAGGGAAGGAGCGCGAGTTCAAGGAGTTCGCTTCTAAGCCTACGCACCGGGGCGCACCCGTTGAAGTTCTCGTAGATGCATTCCTTCACAAGTCTTCTACCCCAACTTCCAAGAACACACCGCGCCAAGTATTAAACACTGGCACAGGTGGCCCGAAAGAGTCTGTAAAACCAAAGAAAGTCTCAATAGAAGAGTCTATCGTCATCAGGAAAACCGATTACAAGCGGTATAAGGAACTTCTGGATGCTGGACTTATCGAAGAGATTGAATAGCTCGCGGTTGGCAATACTAAAAAACATTAAATGAGTGCATATGCAACTAAGGTTGCGGAAGGCTTTTCGCAGAAGCTTATCAAGAAAATCTACGAAAACGCCCCGATTGATGAAATCGTAAACCGCGACTACGAGGGTGAGATTAATGCCGTTGGTTCTGTTTTGAATATTTTGGCACTGAACAAGATTTCAGAAAAGGACTACAGCGGTTCTAATCTCACGGCTGATGACCTGACGGAAGTAAACACCGTATTCCGCATCGCCCAAAAGAAATCCTTCTATTGGAAGGAAAAGACCATTGATAGGTGGGCCAGCTACATTAAGAATCCAAAAGGCACTGTCTTAGAACAGACTGCCAGCGAGCGCAGGAAGAACATTATGACGTTCCTCTTGGGTTTCTACGCTGATGTGGCTTCCGGTAACTGGTACGGCACTGACTACACGACTGGTACGGTAACGGTTGATGTCACGACCGGCGCAGTCACCGGCTCAGGCACCACCTTTACCTCTGGTATGGTTGGCAAGCCGTTCAAGGCTACCGGCCACTCTGTCTGGTATCGCGTAAAATCCTATTCGTCTTCAACGGCTATTGTCATTGAGGATGACAGTGATGACTTGACCTCTGCCTACACTGGTGGCGCAATCGGCGCTGGTGCTTCCTACACCATCCAGTCTAATACGGTGAAGACCGTTGATAACGGTGGCTCTAACCCGTCATTCCTGACGATGACTTTAGCTCTCAAGCAGTATCTTGATGAGGCTGAAGTCCCAGAGGAAGACCGCTTCTTAGTTATTCCTCCGGCTGCCTGGACTACGATGGCAAAAGACACTGGTATCAAGCTCGCCGTCGAGCCTGCCTTCCAAGACTTGGTTGTTAAGGGCTACATGGGAACTCTTGAAGGATTCAAAATCATCAAGAGCAACCGTCTGACCGGAGACAACACCAATGGCTATCACATTCTTGGAGGCCATCGGTCGTTCCTGACCTTTGCTGACAAAGCATTGGAAGTTGGAATGGAGGAAGACCTGATCGGTAACTTCGGAACTGCCTATAAGGACTTGTTCGTGTACGACGCGAAAGTAGCTGATGATCGTCGCAAGTTCGGCGTTCACGCTTTCGTGAAGTTCGCCTAAGTAATTAATCCTGCCCTTCAGCAATGAGGGGCAGGGCTACTTCTAAAAACTATGTCACGAACACGATCAATCAAGTTCCCCAATAGCCTTGCAGAGTTTGAGGCGCTTTTGGACAAGCTGCAACGGCCCCTCTCTTCGATTTGTTTGAACTCAGCCGGGTTAGTCATCGGCTCTTCGAGTAAACCCAAGGTTAAGATTGCCAACACCACCTACGCTTATGTGGAAGGGGTACTGGCAAAAAAGACCACCGCAGAAATCGTCATCTCAGGAACTATCACCAATGCCAAGTTCAATGTCTATGTCTTGACGATTGATAGCTCAGGCACAGTCAGTGCTACGGCAGGCACACAAGCCACAACCTTAGCGGGCGTGGTGTTCCCGACCGTTTCAAGCGGTCAAGCAGTCATCGGCTTTGTTATCGTCAACCCGACCGGCACAGGAGACTTTGTTGGCGGCACGACTGACCTTGACGATGCTACCGTTGTCCCGAACGCAGTCTACATCAACACTCCCTTTGCTTTCCTTCCAGGAATGGAAGCCATCTAAAGCAACGGTCTGCTCACTCTGCCCCACCTCACGGGGTAGAGATGAGCGGGCCAAACATTAATCATCATGCCTACAAGAAAAGAAACAGAAGCCCGCAGGGGAATCGTACGGGATGAGGACGGAAAGATTGTCCGTTCCAAAGAATGGCTTGAGCAGAGAATCGAAGTTCTGAAAGCCAAGAAAACTGATCTCCAAAATCGCATTAAAAACATTGAAGTCGAAATCAAGGCAAGAACCCTTGAATTAAAGAAGTAATATGGCAAGCGTAATCTACAATTCATTCAAGCGCGACATCATGAATGGCGCATTGGACTTGGATAGCGACACGATCAAGGTAATGCTCGTCACCTCTACCTATACAGCAGACCAGGACGCCCATACCAAACGATCTGATGTTACCAACGAAGTATCAGGAACAGGCTATAGTGCAGGCGGCTCGGCTCTGGCGAATAAAGCAGTCACCGCAGACAACACCGACAACGAAGGTGTCTTTGATGCCGATGATCTTACGTGGTCTACCTCGACCATCACGGCTCGCGGTGCAGTCCTTTATAAGAGTCGTGGCGGTGCGTCTTCGGCAGACGAGCTTATCTGCTACATAGATTTTGGCGCGGATAAATCATCTTCAGCCGGAAACTTCACGTTGCAGTGGGACGCAGAAGGCATCATTAACCTCAATTAGCTTTTATGGCCTTATATCTCATTGCAAACGGAGCTTCACCCACAACGGCAGCTCAAGTCGCCGTTACAACAGGCACCTCAATCAAAACATTACTCCAGGTGAAGGCGAGTGCTACTGTGGTTGCAAAGATCAAGGAATGGGGTATTTCCTTTGACGGTTCCGCTGCGGCAACGCCGATCAAATGCGAACTACTTGAAACCGATGTCGCAGCAACAGTCACCGCCGCCGCCGCCGCCGATATAAACAAGTTGGACGGGCCAGCCCTGGCGGGAGGCGACCCCACCACTAACTTGATTCCAGTGGGAACTACATCCACTGGCTATACGTCTACTTCGGAGGGCTCGATTGCTTCTGTCCGAATGTTTGATGTCCAATTCATCGCACCAACGAACCAATACGTGAAACAATTTCCCCTCGGTTTAGAGCCGGTGATCCAGGTGTCGAAGTTCGGGCGCATCCGTGTGACCGCAGGAGCAGCAGTCAACGCTTACTGTTATATGGTTATTGAAGTCTAAGACCTACAAACAATAATGGCCCGCCTTTTCACATCAGGGTTTGAATTGAATAGCACAACCGATGGCATAGAGTTCTCTACTAACTCCGCTCCGGTATCAATTGTGACGACCAACCCCCGTTCCGGCACCAATCACGGCAGAGTGAATGGCGGCGCAGGCTTTTGGAGGCAGATTATCTTTACCTCCAATCAAACAACTGTGGGTTATATAGGCATTGCTATATTGATTCATGCTTCAGTCAATGCGAATACTCAGCTTGTTCGCTGGTCAACAACGGGAAATGTTTCCGTTGGAAATATTACATTGAAAACTGATGATACTTTGGTACTTCTGAAATCAGACGGAACACAAATTGGCTCACCCTCTTCTGCTTTGACACACGACCAATGGTACTACGTCGAACTGAAAAACGACGCCTCAACCAGCCCAGGAACACTAGAGGCTCGTTTGAATGGAAGTGTATTCGCCTCAGGTTCAAATTCTAATCAAGGTTCATGGGCTAGGGCTTTAATTGGAAATGTTACTGGCACTCAGACAACCAATGACATTTACTTTGATGACTGGAAGATAAACGATTCTTCTGGCTCGAATCAAACAGGCTACCCCGGCACTGGGAAAGTTATCATTATACGCCCCGATTCCGCAGGAGATTCTAATGCGTGGCTTCAAACCGCCGGGGGAGCGGGCAGTTCAACCAACTGGGGGTTAGTTGACGAAACTCCCCCCAATGACGCTACCGATTTTGTAAATTCGGGAACCCTCAATAACGAAGACCTATACAATATGAGCGCATCGGGGATTCAGTCATACGATACGGTTAACGTTGTACAAATCGGTGCTCGATTCAGAAACGATACTGCCGATGCAACCACTGCATTCAAAACCGAAGTAATTAAAACCTCTGGCGGAACAGTCAGCCAGGGCAGCGCGATTATCCCGAACCTTACGACCTGGAAAAGCTATCAGACCGCAGCTACCGATGTATATGTCCATACTTTATATAACGACCCTGACGGATCAGCCTGGACGAACACAACGCTTGATTCAATGCAAGCTGGCGTAAAGCTCACTGCTTCTAATGTGAATAAAGTTCAAGTTACTGCACTATGGGTCTATATTGATTACACTCCCGGCACCCCGCCATCAAGCACACCCAATAAAGCAGTCGTGATTCGACAAGCAATTAATCGTTCAAACACTTACTGATATGGCTCGCATCGGGCGCTCATTTCCAGCAAAATCACTCTACGTCAAAAAACCGTTCTTTAACGTTTCTTCGGCACCCGTAGTGCAGAGCGCAGTGTTTTCAATAGCGACTGTAACCGCACTGCTGGGAGCGACAGTCTCACCCACGGTTCAGGCAGCTACTTACTCTATCCAGGCACCTATCATAACGACAGGTCAAGTTCTTGCCATTACCGCAGGAACAAGCATCTTTTCAACCCAGACCCCAGTAGTTAATACGGATCAAAATCTGAGTCAATCAGCGCAGCAGGCCACCTTCTCTATTCAGGCATCGCAGGCCATACCTGAGACAAGGACAGTCTCGACCGTTGAACAAGCTACCTTCTCCATTCAAGCCCCTTCTGTAGTTACGGACTCGAATCTTTCCTTATCGGCTCAGTCTGCCACGTTCAGCCTGCAAGCACCCACGGTCAGCATTGAAACCCCAGTAACAGTTCAGCCCACAGCCCAGTCAGCAAGCTTCTCGATTCAATCCCCCGCCATTGTTTCCGATTCAGTTCTATCTACCGCAGCACTATCAAGTGTTTTTTCTCTTCAGAGTCCGACTGTTCTTATCAGCATCATCTCCGCTCCCAGCGCCCAAGTAGCGACATTTTCCATCGCTACTCCTACCGTTACGGCCCAAAGAGTCATCGTCGTTAATCCTAGTTCTTTATCTTCTCTCTTCTCCATTCAATCGCCAGTAGTGAATTATGATTTCAAAGTTGGAATCAACGTCATTACTGCCACGTTTGCCATTCAGCATCCCACAAGAACCGGGCCATTTTATGAGAGTAAGTACAGCACCAGATCAAACAGCTATGGTTCCCAGTATTCAGCGAGAGGGACGAGTTACGAAGAGAAATACTTATAAACAATGCAAACCACCGCATCAAAATCTGAGCATTATCGAGCCTTCAATCAGGAGTTCTTTCTGAAGCATCAACGGACGCTTATTTGGCTGCTTAATACCACCCTGACCCGCTATTGGTTTCGTTTGGTGCTTCGCATCCATAAAGACTGTCCCCGCCAAGCTCGCATAGTCGAAATTTTTCCCCACGCCTATGTCTGGTTTGCGGGATATGTGAAAGTGAAAGGGCAGTGGCAGGAGCAGCGCGTTGCTGATTTTAGAACTCATCCTAAGTTCGGGAAACGGCTCTACCACGCTTTCAAACCTTTATGGTGGGCAATGCACGCCTGGGATCTTCTGGCCGATCAGCTTACGCCTTCACTCTCGTTTGGCTTTTCGACGCTTACCCAATACCCCGATGCCTCCCCTGCATCTACCGCTATGAACGCGGGAGTTGCGCGAGATAGTGTCAATGAAAGCTTTTCCACTATACGAAGCGGCTCTGGCAACTACTCGAACAGTTCACCTACATCAGAATCTCCCGCACAGATTGTTTCCAGTTCTACTTCAAATCAATATGCCACCATCGAGCGCGGTATTTTCCTGTTTGATACCTCTGCCATCACTAGCGTAGCGAGCGTATCGGCAGCAACTTTCTCTTTGTATGTGACCTCTAAGATAGATAACTTCAGCCTCTCTGTAGCCCTCGTCGGCTCAACTCCCGCCTCTAATACTTCCGTAGCCAACTCAGATTACGGCCAACTAGGATTAACAAGGTTTGCCTCAGACGTGGCCATTTCCAGTATCACCACGAGTGCTTATAATGATTGGGGATTGAATGGAAGCGGATTGGCTGCGATAAGTCTTACTGGGGTAACGAAGCTAGGAACTCGTGCCGATAAAGACCTTGATAACAGTGCCCCCACATGGGCTTCCAGTACGAACGGGCGTATCGTTGCTTCGTTTGCGAATAATGCTGGCACGAGCCAAGACCCCAAGCTAGTAGTGACCTATGCCATCCCGAATGTCACGATCTCCGTCACAGTTTTATCGGGTGTCCTTTCCTTGCAAGCTTCTACGGTTCGCATAGACATTACCTCCGCCCCCATTTTACAGGCAGCCATATTCTCGATTAATTCCCCCACTGTAATGACGGAGTTCAACGTATCTTATGAAAGTAAATACACGACAAGGGGAACGAGTCATGAAAGTAAATACACTCTCAGGAATCTATGAACGAAGAAAATCCAATCAATAAATTAATAGCTGACGAAAAGGAACTGACCCGCCAGGGAGTAGTTTTGGATTATGTCAAAAGAGACGTGGCCCTCTTGAATCAGAAGTTTGATGATTTTGCGAACAAGATCGACAATAAGTATGTCCTCAAAGAAGAGTTCGAGGGATTCAAAAAAGGGTACGAAGATGCTATCAAGCTACTGGCTACGAAAGAAGAATTGAAACCATGTCTTGAAAAAGTCGAGAGTCTAAATAAATCAAGGACGTGGGTAATCAGTATCGTTATGACCGCAGTTTTGGGCGCGATACTCAGCCTTATTTTCATCAAGTAAAATGTCACTCAAAGCAGTACCAATAACAAACTTTCCGGGATTTTCCGATAAGAAAAGATTCCCCGGCGCTCATTATTACTCTCAAGGCTTTTCTCCTTCCGAGTTTGGCGCAGCCCTTTTGTACTCGATACTCAAGCGAAAAGACAGCAGCGATATTTCAGGACTTGGAGCCATTAAATACTTTGCCAAAGCAGGGCTCTATAACTATGCCCAGGATGACAACGGCAAGATTTATAAAGAAGCAACCCCAGGAGTCTATGACTTCGCCCTCGCAAGAACTTCTGGTGTCAGTTCAAATGGCGCGGGCATGATAGGCGATCAGAAAGGGAGACTTCTTTACGCAGGCAATAACGATCTAGGAATGTATGACGGAACTACCTGGACTGATAGCTGGAAAAGTGGCCTTAATCTTTGGCAGCATCCGATGGATACTTATGAGGACAGTGTGTATGTAGCCAACAAGACCAGCCTTGGCCTCCTCGCTTCAGATGATAGCTGGAACCCTTCAGCGTTCACTCTTCCAAGTACCTTTACTCTTGATGCAGTCAAGTCGGGAGTGAATGGAATCTTAATGGGAGCAAACTTCTTATATCAAGGGGCGCTTATTTTATGGAATACAATCACCGACAGGTCTACTACTCCCTGGAAATATCTGAAGGGACAAATCCTGGCAATTGAGAGATATGGTGCGAACTGGATTGTCCTCACACAAAGGGAAATCTGGCTCACCGACGGTTATTACTACAGAAGATTGTTTGGCTTGCTCGATGATCAGTTCAGCTTTAATGGTTATGAAACGGGCACCATTTCCCCACAGCGCATACTTGTTGTCAATGACACTCTGATTCTTCTTAATACCACCCGTTCCAGCGTGATGAGCTATGAGTTTGGCCGGATGAAACCAGGAGTGTATATGATTGACATTCCCACCGGCTACTGGAACTTCATCCCTGTCTCGACTCTCAACACGATAAGCGTAGACCTCTATGCGGCATTTGCTGACAACAGTTCAGATCAGCGCATCCTTGTAGGCTATAGAGATAATCAGCTTTCAAAGTCCTACATCGGAACCCTTTCAAGTAGCGGCTCATCTGTTGCACAGTTCGTTTCAGGAGAACTAGGCGAAGGCTCCACACAAAAGATTGCCGAGGCAGTGGTTTTGAATCTAGACCTTAATTCTGGAGTGATTGATCCTGCTACTTTGACGTTCAATGTTTCGGTAAAAATCTATAACTTCAAACGCCAGCTTTGGGGACGCCAGCTTACAAATGCAACCGCAGGCGCAGCCAATCAGATCAGGGTAGATGGAACCAGCACGAGTTACTATAAAGCCCAGGTAGGTGACGAAGTAACTGTTTTGGAAGGCGCGAACGCCGGACAGATTAGACATATTTCATCTATCGCTAACCCAGGAGCTTCAAATGAAACCTGGACGTTAAACAGTGCTTTATCTAACGTCACAGGCTCATTTATAAACCTCAATGTTCAGCCCTTTAAGCTGGTTGAGAAAAAGGCATTTTCTAGTCTCACAGAATTCAAGACCATGTACTTTGATGTGAAAAACAAAATCAAAGGTAAGAAGTATCTTGTAAAGGTGGTTATTGATGGAGTGAGCAATTTGCAGCTTGAGCTGAAAGAGTCGCTGTTTGTCTATAACGATCTCGGCTATGACTCAATCTGAGCTTGAACAAGCCGCACAAGCGGGCCAAATAAAGACAATCATCTCCCCGGTTTCCACCACCGATCAGCCTCAGGATATAGGCCAGCCTGAATTGAATGATTTTCTGCCTATCCTGTATTTGCTTCGCGCCCCTCGAAAGCATCTGACCGCTGCACCCACCTTTATCCCTAAAAACTTCCTTGAGCAGATACAGTTTTTCGATGACGGGACCAACCGCAGACTTTACCTGTATATCAACAAAACGTGGAGGTATGTCGCCCTCACATAAAATGCTATAATTAATATAAATCCATGACCTTCCTTGAGGCCAAACAAGCCCTCGCCAGAAAGCTTGATATAGATTACTCAGACATCGCTAATAACGGTCTGTTTTCCGATACCGATTTAGGAGACTATATACAGGCAGGGGTGAACAAAGCTTGGGATTATAAGCCCTGGACATTCAAAGAGGCAGACAAAAAGGCCACCTCTATCAATGATTCCTACTATGACTATCCCAGTGACTTTGAAGATGAAAGTATCTCCCGTTTGACCGTCGCAGGTAAGGAGTATGAAAAGAAACTCTTTGCCGACTATCAGAAATATTTTGAGAATAACCCTACTGCAACGGACAGGTTTTGGAGCGAACATTTGCGCTTCTATTTCATCAATCAGAACGCCTATACCGTAGGGGATGAGATTGTCCTTTTGGGAACTCTGCGAGCGCCGACACTTTCAGCCGATGCCGACCTGTTGCCCTTCTCATATACCTCAGACAACAAGGAAAACTCAGGTAATCGAGCGATCATTCAGTTAGCCTATGCCGAGGCGTTAAGCTCAGATAAAAAGAAAAATCCCTCACAGGGAGCGATTGAAGAGAAAAGAGGCTATGGAATGCTTGACGTTATCTGGACACCGATGGCGGCACGAAAAGCCGCCGAGCAGAGCCAGGACAGGCCATTCTTTGATGTCCCTGATTACTTTTCAAATGGAGGTCGAGGTAATAGTCGAAACATAATTGGCAATTTCTAACATGATAAACCCACAAGACCTTTGGTTGAGACCAGGGGAAACGACTGAGCAGTACAACCAAAGGGTTACCCCTTTAAAGGCAAGTATCGATCAGGCCGCACTAGATACCAATAATAAAAGCATTGTTAAGGGCGCAGCTTCAGCGGGAGTTAGCATTCAAGATTTGCCAAGCCTTTTGCCTTCCGATGATCCCCAGAAGATAAAGGACGAGTTGGCCAAGCAGTACGGCTATGACAGCTTCGATTCTTTCACAAGAGATGTGTTCACGAAGCCTTCAAAAACTACTGAGCAGTTTTATAACGACGCTTATAATGCCGCAGGACTTCCTGATTTAATAAACCAACTGACGACGAAGAAGAATCAGCTTAACACCGCAACCGGCAACATCAACGAAAACCCTTGGCTTGATGAGGCCAGCCGTGTAGGGCGCGCAAAGAGACTTCAGGAATTAGCCAACGGTGATATATCCAATCTCCAAGACGAATATAACCTGAGACTGAATCAGGTTCATGATCTTGTTCAGCAAAACAGCCAGGACTTTGCTAATAACCAGACACTCAATGAGGCTCGGTTGAACTATCTACTTAAGCAGGCAGAAGAAAAGGCGCAGCAGCAGAAAGCGACAACTCTTCAGAAATACCTGCCCGATTATTTCGGTCAGCTACAAGAGAGTCAAAAGCCAGTTACGGTTGAGTTGAATGAAGGCAATTCCTTGTACGCTTGGAACCCTCAAACCAAGAAATTCGAGCTTCAAGCGCAGAAGCCTAAAACCTATAAGCCTACTTCCGGCTCAACTACTACTGGTACAGGTACAACCACAACAAAAACAGTTAAGCTTTCCGCCTCTCAACAGGAAGACCTTGTTACGATGTCTACCGTAGAAGACTTAGCCAATACAGTTATTCAGCTTGGTCAAAGTGTTAATTGGGGAGGAGTAGGGGGAAACTTTACCGGCTCTGTCAGTCAGTTCTTCGCTAAGAACTTCGGAACTGGAACCAAGCAAGAAGAACAGTTGAGAAACTACATCGGCAACATCCAGGCCACCATCGCCAAGCTCCGAGGTGGAACTAGCTTCACTCCAAACGAAGAAAAGTTACTGCAAAGCTACACACCCACGATCAATGACAGCCCGCTTGTCATTCAGAGTAAGATCGCAAGCTTAAAAACCTTTATTGCTTCCAAGCGCCAGAACACCCTAAGCGTCGCGGGCGGAAATGTACAAGGATCAGGAGCGACAGTAGCACCTACAAAGGCCGATCAGGACTATGTAAAATCGCTTGGATACTAATGGCCTACCTCACCAAAGACCAAGTAAAACAGATCATCCAAAAAGCCCCTGCCGGAACCTCACCCGCAGGTATCGTTGCCGCACTTCGAGCAAAAGGTCATCAGCTTGAAGGGTACGACCAACCTCCTACCGACGAGTCTTCCAATCAACCCAGTAAAGGATTCGTCCAAAACTTCAACGATACTGCAACCGATGTTTTGAAAGGAGCCGCTAAAGGAGCCGCTACTACCCTGCTTACTGTTCCTCAAAGCATAGCCCGCGTGACTGCCGCCGTGACTCATGCCCTTGAAGGAGGCAAGTTAGACGAGAGCTTAGGCAACCTCGCAAACGTCACCACAGCCCTTATTCGCAAAGCCAATTCACTTCCTGATTCTGATCCAAAGAAAAAGCAGCTCATGAATTTAGCTGAAGAGAACATACAGCACCTTGAATCATTGAGGAACGATCAGGCTCAGACAGAAAGAAAGCTTGAGCGAACAAACAGCACACCCGATGCTCTCAAGCCTAAAAACACTGCTCAGAAAGTAGGTGGATTGATTGAAAATGCCGCTGAGTTCTTTATCCCAGGTGGTGCAGTTGAAGATGCCAGCAAAGCAATTAGCGGTGGCGTAAAGGGATTAAATCTTGCCAGTAAGTATGGTAAAGGGGGAAAGGTAGTTGAAAAGGTATTGGAAACAGGTGGCAAGGCCGCAAGTGAGGCCGCAGGAGCCGCTACAGTGACAGCCGCGAAGACCGGAGGGGATCTAAAACAGACAGGTGAAAACGCTGCGATTGCAGCAGCAATACCAACAGCCGGAGCCTTTGTAGATACCGTTACCGCACCAGTGAAAAAGTTCCTTTCTGAGAAGCTTGCACCACGTTTTGCAAATAGCATCCTCAGACCGCTTTCTAAAGAGTTTGAGTTTGGCAAAAACCCTGGCGCGGGTGTCGCAAAGGAAGGCATCACCGCCAACACGATGTCAGGCTACCTCGATGCGATCACCAAGAATAAAAAAGGCATCGGCCAGCAAATAGAAAAGGCTCTCTCTCACCCAAAAGTCGCATCCAAAGTCATTGATGCTGAGCCATTGGTTCTTTCCCCAATAGATCAAGCGATGGAGCGAGCCGTAAAAAATGGCGAGCAAGATTTGTATTCTCGCCTTGTGGCATTAAGAGAAGGATTGACGAAAGAATTTACACCCGTGGAAGGGAAGCTTGTCGCTACAGCTAGCAAGAACCTGAAACTGAATCCCAAAGATACTCAACTACTCAAGAGGCAGGTTGGTGATGCCACCCGATGGACTGGACAGGCTTTCGATAGTGACTTGAATAAAGTCCGCGTTCAGATTTACCGCAACCTCGATAAAGCGATTGATGGAGTAGCCCCAGGTGTAGACAAATTAAATGCCCGTTATGCCAATATGCTTAGTGCCGAAAAATCATTAGAGAGAACCATGAATATTCTTGAAAGACAGCATCTTGCAAGCATTAAGGATTTAGGAGTTGGAGCCACAGTTGCCGGGGCAACATCCGTAGCGCAGGGTAAATTCGATCTGAACTCTGTTCTTGCAGGGTTTGCTGGCGGTGCTTTGAATAAAGCCCTCGGATCAACAGCGGTCAAGTCTCGCATTGCCTCAAGTTTTGCTGACCTATCGCCAAGCGAAAAGACGAAGTTTACTAAAGTGGTTGTGCCGCTTCTTAGAAACGCTTATCTTGGGGCATCCCTCCCTCCACGATAACATCCCACACAAGCCTGATTAGTCCACCTGCTATGCCACCTATTATGATGTACAACATACCCTCACCGTACAACATATATACTTTTTGGCAAGAACTTATGCACAGCCCACCAAAAGCCGAAATGGTAGAATTAAGGGGTAAGAAAAGACCCGGCCGCCCACAATAGCCAGGTCTTTCCCCCGCAAAGAATTGAGATAAAAAACAAGGTCAGGCCCGGATAAATCCAGTCGAGCTTATCGCTAACCTGCCTTTCACCATATTAAACGAATCTGTCAACATGAAGTTACTTGAACCCTTATTGGTTGGCTCCTACTCCATCTCCCAGAGGTTCGGCGGCAATGCGAATCCTCTATATGCCGGGCAAGGTTTGAAAGGACACCCAGGCGTAGATATGGCGCAAGGCTATAATCGCTCCATCACGGCTTCTCACGATGGATTAGTCTACAAGACGTTCAATAAAAACAACCCTGACTTGTCGAAGTATCGGGCAGTGTGTGTTCTCTTCCAAGAAGATGAAAACTGGTACGAGCTTACTTACGGTCATTGCAATGACATTTATGCGAGTGTTGGCGATATGGTTAGTAGCGGCGATCTGCTTGCTTCTATGGGTAATACTGGCGATGTATTTTCTCAAGGGCTTCCAGTTTCTCCGAGTCCATCTGTCAGACTCCAACCACCCTACCCAGGAACTCATTTGCATTGGCAGCTTAGAAAATGCGTGCGAACTCAAAGTACCCAAGCCGGAAATCAGTACCTACAGGCTCAAGACGGGGGACTATTTCATGACAAAGACGGTTATTACGAAGTAGTGGATTATGAGAACGGATACAACGGATGCATAGACCCACTTCCGTTTCTCTACTCGCCACCGATTTGGAAAAAGTTACCTCTCTACATCAAGATCGTTTCCCAACTTTCCGCAGTCGCTAAAGGTCGCACGTCCTAACTCCCATCAAAATGTTTAGAATGATCTTTGTTCGTTTCCTGAGAGGATTTATTGCAGGAGCGGTAGGAGCAGGAGCAGTTTTAACTCCTGTTGCACTACAAGATTTTCATAGTCTTGCGACTTGGCTTTCACTTCTTTTGATTGCCGTTATTCAAGGAGGTATTACGGGCGGCATCCTTGCCCTTGATAAATACCTCCGCACGATCCCAACAGACCAAGACACCCTGATTGAACCTTAAAAGAACCTATGGCAAACGGGCGATACCCTCACTATCGCCCCTTGAAGCGTGGAGGTGTCGGTATTCCAAGAACGCAAGTTTAAGGATGCCATCTTACTTCATTTGTACGTTGTAAAGGTTGACCACATCTCCACCCTTCAGGACGCCCGACCTGACACAGATTTAAGGGCACGTACCTTCACAGGAGAATATGTATGGCAGCTAGACCGCAAGACATACAGCCACCGACTCATAAGGTGCTGTACCACATTGTCAAAGGCCAGGGCCGCAAGAATAGCTGGCGAAAGTTTGGCGCAGGATTCGTGAACGGTGATGGTTCATTGAACATCATCATTGACTTGTTTCCCGGCCAGCACTTCCAGCTACGCGACCCGAACGTTCCAGAGCCGCCACCGGAGCCGAAGGCCACGAGACGCACTGGCGCGACCAAGTCGAGGAAGTGATGCCAGAGAAGTATGAGTTCTTTCCCGACGCTCTCAAGGCTCAGATTCCCAAGCTCTACTCCCAAGAGAACAACCCAGACCCCACGGTTTGGATGAAGCTTTTTACGCCCTGGACAGGCTGGAGTTGGTTTATCACCGAAGGCGAAGACCGCGACGGTGATTATCTGATGTTCGGCTATGTGATAGGGCAAGAGCGTGAGTGGGGGTATGTGAGTCTCCGGGAGTTGGAATCAGTGGCTGGCCCATTCGGCCTAAAAATCGAAAGGGACATCCACTTTACGCCACGTCCAAAGTCTCAAGTTCCCGAAATCAAATAACAACAAGGGGGCAGTCTAGATAGCTGCCCCCTTCGCATTAAAGTTTAACTTCGCGTATTTTCCGAAAAACTTTACAGCCCAAATATCATAGGTCAATGCCGCCTCCAATTCATTCTTAAAGTACCCCACTTTGTAAAGTCTATTATCTTTTCTGATTTGTGTTATCCAAACTCTTCGATCAGTTCGGTATGTAACCCCTTTATACTCCGACCATTTCTTATTTTTAGAGACTTTTCGATTGCGGCCATTTTCCTTGTGTGTGCAGATTCTAAGGTTGGATTTTCTATTGTCCAGAGTGTTCCCATTAATATGGTCTGTCTCTAACCCTATCGGCGTTTTCATTATCTCACGGTGCATAGGAAATTTCTTCTGCACACCACCTCTACTCATACCTCTAATTGCATATCTATTGTTGTAACACCAACTCCACTGAGTAAGCCACTCATAGTCTTCGTCATCTACAATCGCATATTTGCCTCGTGTAAGGGGAATCTTCTTCACGGAAGGTATAGGTTAATTATAAAAGATATGCACAGGATTGCAATTTACCGATTCTGTATAATTAAAGCGAAGTAGTCCTTTTCCATAAAAATAAGCAAACACCAAAAGTAAGCCTAGAGCCTTACGGGGCTGCGTACTGGCGTCGGTGCGAACTCTTGAGAGGGGGACACGCTCGGCGCTTGCCAGCCCCACCAGTTATGGGGCGTGGGAGTATGGAGCCGGATTTCCGGTACGGGTTGCGAAAGCAATGCCGTCACCATGCAAACCGCCCCTCCAATTCCTTCCAACTATCCATCCAGTAAGCCTACCGACAATCCACACCACTAGCCGGGGGACGAGCCTTGTGCTTGTCTCCCGCTTTTCTTTGGAGGAAGTATGCGAATCCAAATCGGAACCCGCTACACCGCTATTTCGACGCTTTCCAAAGTAGCCTTTCTAACCTTCGTCATCCGTGACGAGAAAGACCGGCTGCGCTGGGAGCGTATCAAGCGAACCAAAAATGTCAGGCTCAGGAGGGAGCAATGCCACAAGCTCAAAAGCAAGACATTTGCCAACACTGCCAGCAGTTGATTCTGCTTGGTCAACCCATAGTCACGCTGCATAACGCAGTCTTTCACGCCGGGTGTCTTGTCGCTTGGTGTGCCGCGAACCTCAAGGGAAAACGCAATGTCCAGACGACATAGAACCGGATCGGAAAGCAGAGACAAGCACGGCAGGTGTCGGCATCACATGACACCCCGTTGTCGGTCAAAACGAGAAGGAAGAGAGCCTGACAACTCCCCTTCCAATCTTCTGCTTCTGAAACTTCACCGCCACTTTCACTGGCATCAACTGTTCGGTGCGAAAACTCTTGAGGAAGTTATTTCTTTGCTTCTCAGAGTCCACCGGGCGAAAGGAAGGTGTTTCAATGCGAAAGGCAATCTACCTTGCCGCCTTGTTACTTGCTTCGATGTTCGGGCCGAAGTTCTCGCCCAGTCCAACGGCGCAGGTGAAAACCATCAGCACAACGGCCACCGTCCAAAAGGCCAAAGCCCTCAGAGAGGAGACACGCGCAATCAACGAGTGCCTAGAGCGGTACAATCGAGTGCTACAAGACGCGGGCGTGTGGGCTGAGATTCCACCGGAGAAGACGTTGCCAATCGTGCAGGAGATTCAAGGCCACTGGCAGAAGATCGAAGAAATCTACCTCCACTATCGAGAATCGCCGTGATGACCCGTTGCGAGAAGTGCGGCCTGCCGATTGAAGCTCAAGACCTCGTAGAGGTGGACAATCCTGACGACCCGCTACAGCCATTCCATTACCATCTATGGGACGCTCCTGACGCGAAGCCACCTTTAGATGAAGAACCTTAGTTAAAAACTAGAAGCCTGAAATACGGCTTCTTTTGTTGGTTGCTGTCAGATGATTAGATGGGTGATTAGATAAAGAAAACGGGAACCGTCTAAGTCCCCGTAACGTATTGATTTATAAGTGAGCCGTGCTGGGCTCGAACCAGCGACCCTCTGGTTAAAAGCCAGATGCTCTACCGACTGAGCTAACGGCCCTTGCCGGGTTAAACCAGCAAATCAAAAATATAGATGCTGCGAAGGGCTTACGCAAGCGCTAATCGAGCCGTTCCGGCACGCGGCTTGGGAGCGGTCTCTGCATGTGATACTGTGGACAGGAGACAGTGGATGTCGATCAATGATGACTTCGAGAAATGAGCGGAGGGAATTGCGGGATGGCTAAGAAGACCACGCAGCAGACGAAGAAACAACAGAACGCGCCCCTGGGGATTCAAGATGTTGACCTCGCCAAAGACGCGGCAACGATTGTCGGTACGGCCATTGGAGTCGTCGGCGGAACGGCGGCCTTCATTGGCTCGAAAGTCGCCGAAGCGGTCGCCGGCACGCCGACAAAGAAAGCCGCGACAAAGCCAGCCGCACAGGCTAAGGCTAAGTCAGCGAGTAAGGCGACGAAGAATGCGGCGGCGAAGAAAGCCGGTGGGTCGAAAAAGCAAAGTAGCAAGTCTGCGGTGAAACAGGCAGCCAGCAAGAAGACGGCCAGCAAGAAGAGTAGTAGTAAGAAGGCCGGTGGCAAGAAAGCAGGCGGCAAGCCGGCGAGCAAGAAACGGGCGGCCACCAAATGATCATTGCTTGCCCCCTGTCCGGCGCAACTGTCGCCTTCGGCCGCGGCCTTCTATAAGCTGCCGGATAAAAATGCTTTGGTTTCACTGAGCGTCGGCAACCCTGTGCGCGCGCCAAGGGCACGGCATTTCAATCCGGCGACGGCATTGGCGAAGCGCAGGGTTTCTTCAACCGGCAGTCCCGTCAGTAATCCGTAGATGAATCCGGCATGAAAGGCGTCGCCCGCGCCGGTTGTGTCTCGGCACTCGACCCGAAACGCCGGCGCGTGGATGAACTGACCGCGAAGATAGACCAGCACACCGTCTTCGCCGAGGGTCGCGCCGGTCACCAGCGAGCCGTTGCTTTCCGCAAGTTGACGCAAAGCCACCCGCAAGTCGCTTTCGCCCGTCATGCGTCCAGGGAAGCTGCTCGACGAAATCATGAAATCAATGAGCGGCAGCAGGCGCTCTGCGCCCGGATAGATGTTGTCTATGTCGAGCACGGTCGGCACACCGGCGGCCCGCGCCGCCGCCGCCGCCACGATGGCCGCCTCGACGTCGTGACCGTCCAGGTGCAGCACGCGCCCTGAGGTCACCGCTGCGCCATCCACTTCTTCTGGGAGCGTGGCGACTGACGAGTCGCGGCTCCAGAGAATCGTCCGCTCGCCGTTCGTCTCGTCAATAATAATGAAAGCGGTCTGCGTTTCAGCTCCTTCGACCACGCGCATGTCCGCCGTTACGCCTTCAGAGACCACCGAGTTGATCTGAAAACGCCCGATATCATCGTCACCGACTTTACCGATGTAACGTGTGCGTAAGCCCAGACGCGCCAGCGCCACCATCGCCGAGGCGCACTGGCCGCCCGCCGCCAGTTGATGAGATTTGTAGCGAATCTTAGTGTTGAATTCGGGATAGCGCGGCGCCACGATGAGATGGTCAACGGCGTTGAGTCCGAGCGCCACGGCATCGAAAGGCTTGCCGGCAGGGACGGTGATGCCAAATTCCATAGAAGGAGTTTAGCCCGTCTGGCGAATCCGGCGAGCCTATCGAGTCAAGAGTCAGAGAATAACTGTCAGACTCGGTAGCCTTGATAGACTCGCCAGACTCGGCAGACTAATGCGACTGGCTGACGGCGTTGTTGGTCAGCAAGCGGACTTCGACGCGGCGGTTCTGCTGCCGCCCTTCGAGCGTCGTGTTGTCTGCGACCGGGCGGCTCTCACCGAAGCCGAGAATCGACATGCGGAAGAGCGGGATGTTGTGACGTTCGGCCAGGTAGCGGCGCACGGCTTCCGAGCGCGCCTGACTCAAACGCTCATTCAGGTCGGTCTTGCCGTCGGCAGAGGCGAAGCCTTCGATCTCCAGCAGAAAGCCGTTGCGGTCTTTGATCTGCCCGGCCAGCTCATCGAGCGAGGCCATCGCTTCAGGTTGCAGATCGGACTTGTTGACTTTGAACCAGAGGGTGACCGTCTTCTGCACGGTGTACTTGTCGAGGTTCGAGCGCAGGTTGGTGACCGACTCTTCAACGCCGGTGACCCGCGTATTGGCCTGTTCGGCAGCCGAGGCCGCTTTGTCTGCGGTCTGCTGCGCGCGGTCTGTGCGGTTGCCGACTTCTGTAACGTCTGTGCGGATGCGGTTGATGTCCTGCGTGTTGCGGCGCGAGGTCTCTTCCAGCTCGCCCGTGCGATTCTCCAGCGGCGTGGCGCGCTCGTTGACGCGGTTGCGGACGTACTTCTTGGTGGCGCATGCGCTTGACAGCAGCACCGCAAATGCGATGCAGGCAACAGCCGTGGCTTTTCGTCTCATATTAGGCCTCCTGAAGTGATTTCACCCGACGCATATTCTCCGCAGTGACACGGGCGGCAATGCGATGCGCGCAGAGAGGTGAACGTTTGCCGTGCTTTGCTTACCTCAACTATACTTTAACGGGCGACGCTAGAGTACATACACGAAAAACGACGGGAGAGTCAAGAAGTTGAAAAGAACTCTATTGATTGGCTTACTGACCCTGACGCTCGGCGGCTTGTGGCCGGCGACTGCCTATGACTGCAAAGCCCCTGAGCTAATCTGCAAGGCAGCCGGCAATCAAGATCGCTCGCTCTACATGCGCGACCACTGCCACTATCAGCAGCGATTGCGTGTCGAGCGCTTCAAGCTCAAGGACGGTCAGGAGCGCATGGAAGAAACCCGCGAAACGACCGTCGAGGTCGAGCCGGCAGCGCGCGCCGACAAGTCAGGCCAGATTCCCGTCACTGTCAGCGTCGTCTCCGACACCGATAAGAAGGGCAACCCGAAGAATAAGGTCAATGAGGACGAGACCACCCTGTTGTCATTCGGCGCGCTCTGGGACCTGGCCTTCTTTCCGCTGCTGCCGGAAAAAATTCAGTACTACAACTTTCAGGAAGTCGTTGCCGAGCGCAAGAACGAGCGCTGGTATCGCTTCACCCCGAAGGCCGAAGCGACCAGTGTGCCGCTGGCGGCAGGCACCGTCATGCTCGACCAGACGAGCGGCGAAATCCTGACCATCCGAATCGACAGCCTGCACAACCTTGAAGTCTTAGACAAAGAAGCCGCCAAGCTCAAGAGCTTCAACGCCACAATCGATTACTCACAGTTTGAAGGCGCGATGCGCCTGCCGACCCTGGCTTCGGGCGGCGGCGTGTCGAATATCCGGCGCTTCGAGGGCGGCTTCCGCTTCCGCTTCGAAGAGGGCAAATACCGGGTCGTCAGTAAAATGTAGCGCGGCAAGAAGTCAGGAGTCAGGAGTCAGAAGTCAGAATGGAAAAGGAAGTCGGCTTCGCCTCCGTTCTTATTCTGACTCCTGACTCCTGACTCCTGACTTCTGACTCCTTGCGGTTATGACTCTCACTGAAAAACTCGCCAGCTTGCCCGTCCAGCCGGGCTGTTACATCTACCGCGACGAGGCCGGCAAAATCCTTTACGTCGGCAAGGCGAAGAACCTGCGCAACCGCGTGCGCCAGTACTTTCAATCGTCGCGCTCGCACGATGCCAAGACCAACGAGCTGGTGTCGCGCATCGCCGACCTGGAGCTGTTCCTCACCGATAGCGAGATCGAAGCCCTGGCGCTTGAAAGCAATCTGATCAAGAAGCACCGGCCGCCGTTCAACATCCTGCTCAAGGACGACAAGCAGTATCCGCACATCAAGATCACCAACGAGACGGCGCCGCGCGCCGTCATCGCCCGCAAGATCGTCAAAGACGGCTCGCGCTACTACGGCCCGTACCTGCCGCCGTCGCTCGCCTGGCAGACGCTCGATTTAATCAACCGCCATTTCCAACTGCGCACCTGCACGATGGAGATCACGGGCAAGGCGGATCGCCCATGTCTTGAGTACCACATCAAGCGCTGCCTCGGCCCTTGCGTGAAAGAGCTATGCACGCTCGACCATTACAACGAAGCGGTGCGCGACGTCGAGATGCTGCTTGCGGGCAAGACGGCTGATCTGGAAACTATGCTCAAAGAGCGCATGCTCAAGGCGTCTGACGAGCTGCGCTTTGAAGCGGCGGCGCGCTACCGCGACCAGTTGAAGACGATTGCCAAGCTCGGCGAGCAGCAGAAGATGATGCTGGTGTCGGGCGAAGACGTTGACATCTTTGGCTACTACCGCGAAGGCTGGCAACTGGCGCTGGCGCTCTTCACCATGCGCGAAGGCAAGGTGGTCGGCAAGCGCGAATTTTACTGGGAAGACATCAGCGACCCGTTCGACCCCGGCGCTTTCATCGGCCAGGCGCTGAAGCAGTACTACACCGCCGGCGACTATGCGCCCGGCGAGGTTTATGTGCCGGTCGAGTTCGAAGACCGCGAGCTGCTCGAAGAATACCTGACGACGCAGCGCGGTCGCCGCGTCCATATCAGCGCCCCGCAGCGCGGCGTCAAGCGCGATCTGATCGATCTCGTCGAGAAGAATGCCCGCTTGAACTTCGATCAACGCTTCCGCGTGCAGCGGCCAGATATGACCAGGGTGTTGCAGGAGCTGCAAGAGGCGCTCGAATTGCCGGAGCTGCCGGAGCGCATCGAATCCTTCGACATCTCGAATATTCAAGGCGACGAGAACGTCGCTTCGATGGTCGTCTGCGAGCACGGCGCGATGAAGAAGTCCGATTACCGCAAATTCAAAGTGCGCTCGGTCGAAGGCCGCGCCGACGATTTTCAATCGATGTACGAAGTGGTGGGCCGCCGTTATTCTCGATTGCTCAGAGAAGACCGCCCGCTGCCGAGCCTGGTATTGATTGACGGCGGCAAGGGGCAACTGGCCGCCGCCGCCCGCGCCCTGCACGAGCTTGGGCTTGAAGCCTTGCCGACCGCCTCGATTGCCAAGCGCGAAGAACTGCTCTTCGTCAAAGGGCGCGCCGAGCCTGTGCGCATCGATCATCATTCGCCGGTGCTGCACCTGATTCAGATGATCCGCGACGAGACGCACCGCTTCGCCGTGACTTATCATCGCAAGCGGCGGGCGATGCGTGACTTCAAATCTGAGCTGACCTCGATTCCCGGCGTCGGCGAGAAGCTGAAAGCGCGGTTGCTCAGGAACTTCGGCAGCCTCAAGCGCGTCTCGGAAGCGAGCTTCGCGGAGCTGAAACCCTTCGTCGGCGCGACCCAGGCCGAGCGCATCGTCGCGCACTTTGGCCGTTTGAAAAGCGCCGAAGCCGAGCTTGCCGACGACGCCGAAAGCGGTTGACGCCGCCGGCACCTCTGTCTTGTGGCGCAAGGCGGTTAGCTTGCGCAGGGCTTCGCGCAAGCTAACCGCCTTGCGCCACATCACTAGCAACAACCAAAAAGTTTTGCGCTCCCGTCAAAAAAAGTGGGCAACACGCCGGCAAACCTCGGTCATCCTACCGCTGCCACTGGAACACTTCACCTTAAACCACCGCAGGGGGAGAGCATGATGCGAAAGACAATCACCAGCACACTGGCCATCATCGTTATGTTAATCGCTGCTGGGGCGACCGTGTCTGAAACCACGGCGCTGGCGGCGACCAAAAAGCGGACATGCAGTTGCAGCCGCCCGAGCTTGCGCCGCCGCGCTCGCACTGCCGCCGCGCGCACGCCGCGGGCCACCGCCGTTACTCCCAACACCTATGCGGCGCAAGACAGCCCGAACGCCCAGGTGGTTGGGCCGGTGACCGCGACCTATCACCTCGAAGCCAATCAGTATTTTCGTTTGCGGATGAACCAGACGCTGCGCTCGGATCAGGCGCGCATGGGCGACCGCTTCAAGGCGACGGTGGTAACGCCGGTCTATGCCAGCGGCGTCGAAGTCGTGCCCGCCGGCTCAACCGTTGAGGGCCGCGTGACGCGAGCCGTAGCGGCGCGGACGCGCGGGCGCGAAGGCCAGTTGGCGGTCGCTTTCGACACGCTGGTTCTGCCCGACGGCACGCGTCACCAGTTGGACGGCGTCTTGACCGAACTGCAAGACGACCGGCGCGGCGAAGTTGATGCCGAGAACGAAGTCAGCGGGCGCTCGTCGGATAAGCGTAATATCGAATACGTTGGCGGCGGCGCGGTCGGCGGCGCGATCTTAGGCGGCATCGCCGGCGGCGGCAAAGGCGCTGGCATCGGCGCGATCCTTGGCGCGGGCGCCGGCGTTGCCGGCGTGATGCTGACCAAAGGCAACGACGCCGAGCTGCGCAGCGGCACCGAAGTCGGCATGACGACGACGCGACCGATGACCTTCACGATTCGCACTGAACGCTGAGCGGCGGCGGCGCTCAACGACGCGGTGACGCGGCGACACGGGGACGCGGGGAGGGAAAAAGACAGAGGCTAATAGCTTGTCTTCCTTTCACCGCGCCGCCGCGTCCCCGTGTCGCCGCGTCGGCTTTCTCCGTCGCCGCGTCGCCGCCTCGCCCTTTTGCCGCGAACCTCCCGCTCGTTATACTCGTAACATCGGAAAAGCTCTTAGCGACGACGATTGAGAGGGCTGAACCCACGAGCGGGAGGAAACGATGGTAGCCGAACGACGCTTCATCGCGCCGCCAACCAACGCCGAGCCGTCGAAATATATCTTTAAACGTGTCGCTGCCTGGCATGGCGTGCGGGTCCAGCACCTGCGCGTCACCGAAGGCGAAATGTCCGAGGTGCAGCTCGGCGAGCATCAGATTGCTATCCCCCTCGAAGGCGCTTATACGGTCGAAGCGATCACCGCCAGCGGCTTTCGCCGAATTGCCGTGCGCGGCGTCGGCTACACCTGCCTGATCCCCGCCGGCCAAGCCTACAGTGTGCGCTGGAACAATGAGCTGGAGAATGTCTCGATCTACCTGCCACCGGCTTTTTTATCGCGGCTCGCCGCCGAATCGTTGATGACCGAGCGCCTCGAGCTGGTCGAAGGCTGTGGCACACAAGACCCGTTCATTCGCGAGCTGGCCCTACGGCTGACGGCGGAAATCGCCTCGCCGCACCCGGCAGGCCGGCTCTACGGCGAATCGCTAGTGGACACGCTGGCGGCGCACCTGCTCAGGCATTACACGACGGCAAGCCAGCGGCGACAAGCCATACAGGGCGGGCTGGCCGGCCACAAGCTGCGGCGCGCCACCGATTATATTAACGACAACCTGTCGCGCGACCTGTCGCTCGCTGAAATCGCCGACGTGCTCGACCTCAGCACTTATCACTTCGTGCGCGCTTTCAAACAGGCGACCGGCGAAACCCCGCATCAATACCTGCTCAAGAGCCGCGTCGAGCGCGCCAAGCAATTGCTTGCCGAAACCGAGTTGCCGCTCGCCGAGATCAGCTACCTTGTCGGCTTCAACAGTCAGAGCCATTTTACGACCAGCTTTCGCCGCATGGCGCGGCAGACGCCGAAAGCTTTCCGCGAAACGGCGCGCGGTTAATCGGCGTTGTGACTTCGCGGCAATTTCTTGAAAGCCCCAGCAAAATTCAGAAATACGGCGCTGCCGGTATCGCCTAGAATTCTTCTCGCCGCAGCAATACGACCGACAGGAGGACGTGATGGTTTACAACAGCATTGATGAAATCTTTGCCGCGCTGGCGACGACGCGGCGGCGCATCTATGAGCAAGTCGCCGACCTCAGCGACGAACAGGCAAAGGCGCGGTCGGCGCCCGACCTCTGGTCGGTGGCCGAAATCATCGAGCATCTGAGCATGGCCGAAGGGCGCATCCTGGCGCTGCTCGGCAGCCTCTTGGAGCGCAAAGCCGCCGCCGCCGCGCCCGCGGGCGCCGGCAGTTCGGCGATCTCGATTCAGATGATGACCGACCGGGCGCACGAAAGATTCAGCGCGCCCGAATTCTTGCAGCCGACCGGCAACGTGCCGCTTTCAGAATCGCTCGCGCGCCTGCGCCAGTCGCGTGAGACGTTGCTCGGCTTGCGATCACGGATCGAAGCGGCGGATTATTCGCACGTCACCTTTCCGCACCCGGTTTTCGGCCCGCTCAATCTTTATCAATGGCTGGCCGCCGCCGAGTTCCACGAGTGCAAGCACCTGGACCAGCTTCAAACTTACCTGCGGTAAGAAGTAAAAAGTAAAAAGGTAAAAGGCAAAAGTGTGGCAGGGGATTCAATAAATAGCTTGAGGCTATCTATTGATCCGGCTCCGCACTTTTGCCTTTTACCTTTTTACTTTTGCCTTTTTTCCCAGGCAACGCCACGGGGGGGCAAAAGCAATCTAATCCCTAGACAGCGACCCGAACTTATAACGCTGGTAGAATCGTCCTTTCGAGGCAGTCCGACACTCGGGTCGCTGTTTTCATCTTCTCAACGGCAAATCTTCTGAGCGCCTTATCCACTAAAAAACGTCCGCCGGCCTTCGACGCGAAAGCCCGGACTCAAGACGCGCGCCACGGCTTCGGGGTAAGCGCGATGCTCTTCGGCGAGTAGGCGCGCCGACAAACTCTCCACCGTATCGTCGTCGCGGACTTCGACCGGGCGCTGCAAAATAATTGGCCCGTGATCCAGCTCCTCGTCTACCAGATGCACGGTGCAGCCGGTAATCTTCACGCCGTGAGCGAGCGCCTGCTGCTGCGCGTCGAGCCCTGGAAACGCCGGCAGCAGCGACGGGTGGATATTCATGAGCCGATGCTCGAAGGCGCGCACGAAGCTTGCGCTTACCAACCGCATGTAACCCGCAAGACAGACCAGCCGCACGCCGCGCCGCCGCAGCTCCTGGATCATCTCTGAATCATGCTCTTCGCGTGAGCGGCCTTTGTGGTTGATGAACAGGGCTTCGACGCCGCGCGCGCGCGCCGTCTGAAGCCCCGCTGCCGTTTCAATGTTGCTGATGACGACCGCCACCTCGGCGTCAAATCGCCCATCGCGCGCGGCATCAAGCAGCGCCGTCATGTTCGAGCCGCGCCCCGAAATCAAAATGCCGATTCGCTCCCTGGTCATTGGTCACTTGTCCTTTGTCATGCGTAGCTGCCCCGGGTTTATCAAGCGCGATTCATCATAACCGACCGTATCAGCCGATGACCAATGACCGGACGCGAAGGACAAATCTTGCTATCACGCCGCAAAACATTTATCTTTTACAGCGCGATGGAGCCTGAGAGAACCCCGCCAAATAATCGCGCCAATCTTCCAGCGGACGAAGGCGGCGAGCCTGAAGTTCTGGTGCGCCGCTCGGACGAAGACATCGCGCTGTTCGACACCCAGCGCATCGTCGAAGCGCTGGTGCGTGAGGCGGGCATTGACGCCGATCTGGCCGAGCAGATCGCCCTGGAAATCCGCGAGTTCATCCAGAAGTTCGGCTTCCGCACGCTCAGCTCATCCCTGATTCGCGGCCTCGTAGATGCCAAGCTGCTTGAGCTCGGCCTCGAAGACGCGCACCGCTCGCACACACGGCTGGGGGTGCCGTTTTATGATGTAGACCGCATTATGCACAGCGCCTTCCGCGAGTCGAGCGCCCAGCCGTACGGCCCCGAAGGCACCAGCCTGATGCTCGCCGAGGCCATCAAGCGCGAATACGCCATCAACAGCGTCTTCTCCGAGCAGATCGCCAATGCTCATCTCGTCGGCGACATTCACATTCACGGCATCGGCGCGATTGATCGGCCCTACTCGATCATTTCGGCGGTCGATTACTTGAAGCAATTCGGCATTGCGCTGCCGGAAGGCTTCGCCAGCTCGCGCCCGGCCCGCCACGTCGAAGTGCTGGTCGCGCACCTGGTCAAGATGAGCGCCGTGATGCAAGGCTATCTGGCCGGCCCCATCGTCTGGGACTCTGTGAACTTTGCGCTCGCGCCTTTCCTGGTCGGCGTGGATGACCGCACGGTCAAGCAACTGGCGCAGAACCTGGTCTTCGAGCTTTCGGCGCCGGCAGTGGCGCGCGGCGGGCAGATCATCTTTAGTGATTTACATCTCGATTGGGACGCGCCGTCTTACATGAAATCGCGCGCCGCCGTGGGGCCGGGCGGCGAGGCGACCGACAAGATGTACGGCGAATATGCGAACGAAGCGCACCGCTTTCTGCAAGCCTTGTTCGAGGTTTTTATCGAAGGCGATGGCATGGGCCGCGCTTTCCTGACGCCGCGCTTGATCTTGCACATCAATCGTCACTTCAACGAAATCACCGGCTATCGCGGCGTGTTAGAGCTGGCGAGCCGGCTGGCGGTCGAGCGCGGCGGTCTGACTATCGCCTTTGACCGCGACGACGAGGGCAGCTTCTTTCGCCGCTTCGGCATCAACGACGAGAAGGCGATGGGCCGCACACAGAATCACGCCCTGCGCGCCGCGCAGTTTCAGATTGTCTCGCTCAACCTGCCGCGCGTCGGCTACCTGGCCGGCGACAATCATGTGAAGGTCTTTGAAGAGCTGACGCGGTTGATGGAGACCGCCGCGCAGGCGCACCTTGAAAAGCGCGTCTTTCTGGAAAAGCTGCTGGCGCTGGGCGAGCGCGGCCCGCTCGCTGCCTTGACGACCAAGGCGAGCGGCGCGCCGTTCTTGAAGCTCAACTGGACGACGCACGCCATCAACCCCGTCGGCCTGAATGAGCTATGCCGTGCCGTGCTCGCCTCTGACCTGCACGACTCGGAACCGGCGATGGAGTTCGCGCAGAAAGTTCTGATGCACCTGAAGCGCGAAAGCGAGCGGCTGTCGAATAAACATCGTGTGCGCTTTCTGCTGAGCGGGCAGGGAACCGAAGTGACGGCGCACCGCCTGGCGCGCATGGACTTGCGCTACTTCGGCGAAACGGCAGCGCGTGTCGTCTGTGGCGACGCCGAAGCGGGCGCCGGATACTACACCGATGGCGTGCGGCTGGCGGCCACCAGCGGCGTCACCGTCCTTGACCGCGTGCGCACAGAGGGTGCGTTCCACGATTTTGGCTTTGTGAACTCAACCACAGAAATCTGGATGGGCGAAGCGCGGCCCGAAGCCGATGATCTGGGCAGGTTGATTTCGCAGGCGTTTTATCAATCGACGTGCGCGGGCCTGCTCTTCTGCCCGGAGTTCACCATCTGCGCCGGCTGCGGCGCAAATACTCGCGGCCTGCACAAAAGCTGTCCGCAGTGCCACTCGCCGCGCGTCGATGGACTGGCCTATGCCGGAGACCGTTACGGCTACACCTCGTCGTGGGACGCCGCGCGGCTGGCCGAGTTAAGCGACCGCAAGCGCGTCACGGGAGAAGATATGTAGGCAGGAAGCAGGAAGCAGGAGGCAGGAGGCAGCCGAAAGACGTGGCGCTTCCTGCCTACTGCTTCCTGCTTCCTGCTTCCTGCCTACTGATTTCCATGCCCTCAGGACGGACGCATGACCGCATCACCTTTCTGCTGGTGCCGCCGACAGCGGCGGCGGCCTACTACTTCACGGGCAACTGGGTCGTTGCGGCGATTACGACGGCGGCGATGCTTTTTGGCGGGCTGATGTTCGGCCCCGATCTCGACATTCAGAGCCGCCAGTACACGCGCTGGGGGCCGCTCAGGTTCTTGTGGTGGCCCTACAAAGTCGCCCTGCCGCACCGCTCGCGCCTGTCGCACAGCATCCTGATCGGCACCTGGGTTCGCGTTATCTATTTCATCGTCGTCGTCGCCGTCATCTTTGCTGTCGTCCTCTATGCACGCGATTTTTATCTGCACCGCCAGGCCGCCGCCCTGAGCGATTTGAGCGGCGCGTTCACCCGCGTCTGGGAGACCGTGGCTTCGGTCAAGCGTGATTATCTTATCGCTACGCTGGTCGGTTTATGGATCGGCGCGACCAGTCACACCGTATCCGACGTGCTCGGCTCATTTTTTAAAAGCGTGCGCCGCTCGATCTGAACCTGATCTGCCGCTTTAGTGACAAAAAAGCGCGCCGGTTACCCATAACCGGCGCGCGAGGAAGCTACCCAAATCCCCTAGAAGGTCAACGCCATCTGCGTCACCCGCCGAGGCCAAAGCCGCCCAGCGGGTGACGCCTGCTGCTCAATACCAGCAGAAAGCGCCGCAAGCATAGCAGAGGAATTGTTCCAGGCAAATGGAACAATTTGCGGAAACGCAGAAACTGTTCCATGAGAGAGGCCCCTTTAACGGGGCGCGGGCGGCTCGCCGTGAAATAGCAAGATCGCTTCGATGGCTTCGAGCGATTCGGCAGCCAGCATACTTTCAATGCTTACCTCTTTGACGCCTCGCGGCACCAGTTGGCGGAGGCGCTGGTCACAGATGGGCGAAATGTAGACGTAACGGCAGGCGGCGAGCGCGGCACGAATCTTTCCGACCTGATGGCCATCCACTGCCTGGATGTGATCCAGGGTCGCCGACGGGATGCCGAGGCCGAGTAAGTTCTGCCGGAAAGCCGGGAAGAAATTGGCGTTCGATACGATCATCAGAACGCGCCCGCGGCGCGCGGCTTTGACCAGCTCGCTCAGAAAGGCGGCGTTTAATCGCAGTTGCAAGAGCTTTTTGTGGTAGCGCCCGGCGATCTCCCGCACCTGTTTGAAGTGGTAATCAGTGGTCAGGAAATAGTCCGATTGCGCCAGGGCACGTGCCGTGCGCCGATCCGCATGCAGCAGTTGTGAGAGCAGCACGGGGAAGACGCGCACCTGCAAACGGCTGGAAATCTCATGCGCGAAGAGGTGAATCTGCTCCTCGTTGCATTCGACGACCGTCACCTGTGTCGCCGCGAGCCGCGAGCGATTGATGTAGCGCTCGACCAGCGCCTGATAGCGCGGGGCGTCCAGCTCAAGGTGGCTGGCCTCTGCGAGATTGGCTTTGATCAGTTGCAGGATCGATAGGCAATAGGTCTGGTCAAGGTCAACGCGGTCTATATCGGCGACGTAAGCCCCCGACCCTGCGCGCAATTCAACGTAGCCTTCCTGTTGCAGCCGCTGATAGATGGCAAAAGCGGTCTTGGTGTTAATGCCGCTGCGCTGCGCGGTCTGCCGGACGCTGGGCAGGCGCTGGCCGCCGCGCACGCTGCCCAGGTGTAGCGCCGTCAGCAACTGGTCGCGCGCCTGCTCGAAGAGCGATGTCGCCTGGGCTTTGTCTAACAGGAATTGCATGCGTGTGCCGCGCTGGCGCGTCAGCCGTTAAGAATCGCCGCCGCCAATAGCGGAATCATGATTTCGTGATGGCCTGTGAAGGCGAAGCCGCGCCCGCTGCCGGCTATAGGGCGGCGGACGACGTTGGTGAGCGGGCGGTATTGTTGCAGAAAGTCGAAGTTTGCGGTGCTGAAATCTTCGAGCCGGTGGCCAAGATTACGCACCACCGTCACCGTCTTCAGGAAGACTTCCGGCAGCAGCACCGCCGAGCCGAGATTCAAATAGACGCCGCCGCCGTCCAGTTCGCGCACGATGGCGCAGAGCAGCCGGAAATCGTGATAGCTGGTCTGGCCGACGCTTGCGCCATCGGCACTCGGGTGGATGTCGACGATGTCCGTGCCGATGGCGACGTGAACGGTGACGGGAATCCGCGCCGCGTAGGCCGAACAGAGCAGAGAGGCAGCGGCGTGCGCGGCGCTCATCTGGTCGAGCTGGCGACCGAGCGCTTCACCCATGCCGATGCCGTCACGCGCCCCTGCGCGGATCGCTTCGTTGACGATGCGCCCCGTCTCTTCGGCCATGCCGAACTGGCCTGAGCCGAGCGTTGCGTCAACATCTTCGCTGGTCTGCCCGGCGAGCGCGATCTCGAAGTCATGAATCATCGCCGCGCGGTTCATCGCCAGCGCCGTGACGTACCCGCGCATCATCAGATCGATCAACACCGGCGCGAGGCCGGTTTTGATGACGTGCCCGCCGAGCCCGATGATGATAGCGCGCTCCCGGCGGTGCGCTTCGCGAAGGCGCTCGGCCAGCTCTTTCAGCTCGCGCGCCGCCAGGATGTTCGGCAAACCGGCGAGGAAATCTTTGAGTGATGAATCTTCTCGAAGCGGGAGGGCGAAGTCTGCCGTCGTGACTTTGCTCGGGCGCGAGGCGAGCGGATAGGTCGAGATACGGTCGAAGGCGAGCGGCGCGAATCGGTAGCGCGACATACAGTCACCTCGCTTGCGAGTAGAGCGCGTCTTCGATCAGCTCGCACAGGATGTGTGCGATGGTGATATGGGTTTCCTGTACTCGCTGCGTCGAAGCGGTTTCGACGACCAGCGCCACGTCCGCGAGCGGCGCGAGCCGCCCGCCGTCACGGCCCGCCAGCGCGATGATTTTCAGTCCCAGCTCGCGCGCGGCTTCGGCGGCTCGCAAGACATTCGGCGAGTTGCCGCTGGTCGAGATGGCGATCACCGCGTCGCCCATGCGGCCCAGCGCGCGCACTTGGCGCTCGAAGAGTTCAGTGAAGCTCGCATCGTTAGCGACCGAAGTGAGAATCGACGTGTCGGTGGTCAAGGCGATGGCGGCAATCGGCGGGCGGTCATAGTTCAAGCGGTTCACCAGCTCGGCGGCGATATGCTGTGCGTCGGCTGCCGAGCCGCCATTGCCAAAGATAAGCACCTTGCCGCCGGCGCGAACCGTTTCAGTCAAGACCTCGGCGGCGCGTGCGACCGCTCCGGCGTGCGCCGCAAAAAACGCCCGCTTGGTCTCGATGCTCTCGTGTGCGATCTGCCGGATGCGTTCGATCATAAAGACGAACTAGCCTAAAGCGACCAGTCATAAAAGACAAGCGATATGCATCACAAACACGGCGTCAACAAGAAAACTGATTACGCCGGCTTGCGAGTGCTGTGGCCGTTGAGCGCGGCGCGCAGGGCTTGCCCGGTGTAGGATTTCTTGATGCGCGCCACTTCTTCGGGCGCGCCTTCGGCGACCACGCGCCCGCCGTCTTCGCCGCCTTCGGGGCCGAGGTCAATGATCCAGTCGGCGCTCTTGATCACATCCAGGTTGTGCTCGACCACCAGCACCGTGTTGCCGAGCGCCACCAGTTGATGCAGCACGTCGAGCAGCTTGCGCACGTCTTCAAAGTGCAGCCCGGTCGTCGGCTCATCCAGGATATAAAGCGTCCGGCCCGTGGCGCGCTTCGACAGCTCTTTCGCCAGCTTGATGCGCTGCGCTTCGCCGCCCGATAGCGTCGTCGCTGACTGGCCGAGCTTGATGTAACTCAGGCCGACATCGATCAGCGTTTGCAGCTTTATTTTGATCTGCGGGATGTTTTCAAGAATCGGCAGCGCTTCTTCAATCGTCGTGTCGAGCAGGTCGGCAATCGATAGCCCCTTGTAGCGCACCGACAGCGTTTCGCGATTATAACGCGCGCCGCGACAGACATCGCACAGCACATAAACGTCGGGCAGAAAGTTCATCTCGATGCACTTCATGCCGTCGCCCTGACATGCTTCGCAGCGCCCGCCTTTGACGTTGAACGAAAAGCGCCCCGGCTTATAACCGCGCTCGCGCGATTCCGGCAGCATCGCATACAACTCGCGGATCGGCGTAAATACCCCGGTGTAGGTCGCCGGGTTCGAGCGCGGCGTCCGCCCGATGGGCGATTGATCGATCTCGATGATCTTGTCTATGTTCTCAAGCCCCGTCACGGCGCGGTGCTCGCCCGGCTCAAGCAGGCTGCGGTAGAGCTTGCGCGCCAGGCTGCGGTAGAGAATGTCGTCAACCAGCGTTGATTTGCCTGAGCCCGAAACCCCTGTGACGACCGTAAACAGGCCGAGCGGGAAAGTCACGTCAATGTTCTTCAGGTTGTTAGCGCGCGCGCCGATGACCTTGATGGCTTTGCCGTTGGGCGAGCGCCGCACCTTTGGCACGGGGATGCGCGTCTGGCCTGAAATATAACGGCCCGTCAGCGAGCGCGGATTTGCCGCGACCTCCGCAGGCGTGCCTTCAGCGACGATCTCGCCGCCGTGCGCGCCGGCTCCCGGCCCCAGATCGACGACATGATCGGCGCGGCGAATCGTTTCTTCGTCGTGCTCGACGACAAGCACCGTATTGCCGAGGTCGCGCAGGTGTTCAAGCGTGTCGAGCAGTTTCAAGTTGTCACGCGGGTGCAGGCCGATGGACGGCTCGTCGAGGACATAAAGCACGCCGCGCAGTTGCGAGCCGATCTGCGTTGCCAGCCGTATGCGCTGGCCTTCGCCGCCCGACAGCGTCGCCGAAGCGCGGTCCAAAGTCAGATAGCCGAGGCCGACGGTGTCGAGAAAACTCATGCGGGCGCGAATCTCGCGCAGGATCAAGCCGGCGATCTTCTCTTCGCGGTCATTGAGCTTGACCGATTGAAAGACCCTGGCCGCCTGGGCAATCGGCAGCGCCGTGTAGTCGGCAATCGTCCGCCCGGCGACGCGCACGCCGAGCGACGCCGGTTGCAAGCGCTTGCCTTCACATTCGGGGCAGACGACCTGCGAGATCAGCGACTCGTAAGCGCTCAACGAGGCTTCGTTTTTGAATTCGCTCTCGCGACTCGACAGGTATTGAATCGCGCCTTTCCACTCGGCCTTGTATTCGTAATTGCCATAACGCAAAGTCAGCCGCTCTTTCGAGCCGTAAAAGAATGCGTCTTGCGCCTTCTGCGGCAGCTCGGCGAAGGGATGGTCGGCGGTCAATCCCGACTGCCGCGCCAGGGTCTTCATCACGTCGCGCAGATAATTGCTGATGGCGGCTTCGGCAGGGAAGGGGTCTTGATCGTTGATCGGCAGCGACGGGTCGGGAACGATCTTCGCGGGATCGATCTCGGCGCGCGTCCCCAGGCCGTGACACGCGGGACAGGCGCCATAAACGCTGTTGAAGGAAAACGAGCGCGGCTCGATGGTCGGGATCGAGATGCCGCATTCCGGGCAGGCCATCTTCTCGCTGTAGAGCCGCTCTTCGCCATCAATGATCGAAACCATCACCAGCCCGTCGGTGAGCTTGGCGGCAATCTGCACGCTGTCTTCCAGGCGCTTCTGGACGCCCGCCTTGATCAGCAGCCGGTCAACGACGACTTCGATGGTATGATTGCGCCGCTTGTCGAGCTTGATCTCTTCGTCGAGCTGGCGAATCTCGCCATCAATGCGGGCGCGGTTGAAGCCCGAGCGCTGGAGCTTTTCCAGCTCCTTCTTGAACTCGCCTTTGCGCCCGCGCACCAATGGCGCCAGGATCATCACGCGCTCGCCTTCCGGCAGGTGCGCCATCTGCTGAACGATCTGGTCGGCGGACTGGCGCGAAATCTGGCGGCCGCACTGCGGGCAATGCGGCAGGCCGATACTCGAAAAGAGCAGGCGCAGGTAATCGTAAACTTCGGTCACCGTGCCGACCGTCGAGCGCGGGCTGCGCGTCGTCGTCTTCTGCTCAATCGAGATGGCCGGTGACAAGCCGTCAATGGCGTCTACGTCGGGCTTCTCCAACTGGTCGAGGAACTGGCGGGCGTAAGCCGACAGGCTCTCGACGTAACGCCGCTGGCCTTCGGCGTAGATGGTGTCGAAAGCCAGCGAGGATTTGCCGGAGCCCGATAGCCCTGTGATCACCGTCAGCCGGTTGCGGGGAATCTCAAGGCTGACGTTCTTGAGGTTGTGCTGTCGCGCGCCACGAATTGTAATGCGGTCTATTGCCATTAAAACTTCAACCCGGATAGATGAGAATTTCGCACCGAACGCAAAAGTATAATTTTACCGGACGGGACATGGGCGCGGCAAGATAGCAAGATGGCCCGGCGCTTTTGCCCAGCCTTGCCGCGCGTGTATAATGAATCCAGGCGTCAGTCGTCAGGTTCAATTTGATGGTTGGGAAAACCATACTTCACTACCGGGTTCTCAGGGAGATAGGCAAAGGCGGCATGGGCGTCGTCTACAAGGCCGAGGACTCGAAGCTCCATCGCATCGTCGCCATCAAAGCGCTCTCCGCCGACCTGATCGGCGACGAAAAAGCCCGCGCCCGCTTTATGCGCGAAGCCCGCGCCGCTTCGGCCATCGATCACCCGAACATCTGCACGGTGTATGAAGTCAACGAAGCCGACGGCTCGCTCTTCTTCGTCATGCAGTACGTCGAGGGGCGCACGCTCAAGAAAGCGGTCAGCGCCCGCCCGCTGGCCGTAGACGCGGCGCTCGAATACATGCTCGAAATTACCGACGCGCTCGCCGCGGCGCACGCCAAAGGCATCGTCCACCGCGACATTAAATCGTCGAACATCATGATTAATGAGCGCGGCCAGATCAAAGTCCTCGACTTCGGACTGGCCAAGGTGCTGCGACCGAGCACGCCGTATTCGAGCAGCGACCCGCAGGTCTCGGTCGAGCTGACGCAGCTCGGCTCGCCTTTCGGCACGGCGAGCTATATGTCGCCGGAACAGGCGCGCGGCGACCGCGCAGACATGCGCTCGGACATCTTCTCGCTCGGCATCGTCTTTTACGAAATGCTTACAGGGCGGCTGCCGTTCCGTGGCAAGACACCTGTAGATGTGATGCATTCGGTCATGCACGACCAGCCCGCGGCCATCGAAGGTGTGCCGCCGCAGTTGCAGCAGATTGTCACCAAAACGCTGGCCAAAGACCCGAACGCGCGCTATCAGTCCGCCGAGCGATTGCTCGCGGATTTGCGCGCCCTGGTGCGCAACTATTACGCCGGCGAGGGTGTGCCGCGTGACAAGGCGTCGCTGCGGGCTGCGGCGAAGCAGCCGGCACAGGGCAGCATCTTCGACCGCGTGGCCTCGTGGATGCAGCGCACCTTCAGCAGCCCGCCGCCGCCAACCGTGAAAGAAGAGACCAGCGCCAGCAGTGGCTCGCCGCTGCCCGACGCCTCGCCCTCGATCTGGCAATCGCGCGATAAGAAGGCCATCGCCATCCTGCCGTTCAAGAATATGTCGGGCAGCCCGGAAAATGACTTCTACGGCTTCAGCCTGGCCGACAGCGTGATTACGGAGCTGGCGCAGCTTCATGATTTGATCGTCCGCCCGTCGTCTTACATCGCGCCTTACCAGAACCGCGACGTTGACCCGCGCGCCGTCGGCGCACAGCTCGCCGTAGACCATGTGCTGATCGGCGGCTATGTGAAATCGGGCGACCGCTTCCGCCTGACGCCGCAGCTCGTAGACACGGCGAGCGGCGAGATCATCTGGAGCGAGAAGATTGATGTCGAGTCGAAAGACATCATCACCATCCAGGACACCATCTCGCGGCAGATCGTCGAAGGATTGCGCGTCAAGACCAGCGGCAAAGAGCAGGAGCGGCTCGTGAAGACGCCGACCGAGAATGCCGACGCCTACGAGAATTACCTGAAGGGCCGCACCCTGCTTTACAAGTTCATCACCCAGACGCTCGACATTCATGATCTGGAGGCGGCGCTCGAACTCTTCGCCGGGGCCGTCGAGATGGACCCGAATTTCGCGCTTGCCTACAGCGGGCTCGGCGTCTGCGAGCTGAATTATGTCTTGAAAGGCATGGGTGGTCGCGATTACTACGCGCAGGCAAAGATGGCCTTTGAGCGGGCGCTGGCGCTCAACCCGAAGCTCGTCGAGCCGCGCGTCCGCCTGGTCTACATCGATCTGTTCGAAGGGCGCTCGGACGTGGCGCGGCAAGAGATTCGCCGCCTCCAGCGCCAGGCTCCGAACGAGCCCTCGGTGCATTCGACCGCCGCCTATGTCTACCGCCTGAGCGGTCAGTACGAGCCGACGCTGCAAGCCTGGGACAGGCTGTTGAAGATCAGCCCCACAGACGTCGTGTTTGCCAGTTACAACCGGGCGCGAATTTACATCTACGAGAAAGATTATGACCGGGCGGCAGCCGAGATTGACAAAGGTCAGGCGTTTGAGCCGCATCATCCGCTGCTGCGCTTTTACGGCGCGGTGGTCGATTACTACCGCGGCAACATTGATGAAGCGACGCAAGTCATCGAAGCGATTCTCGCCGAGCATCCCGAGCTGCACGCGCGCAAGATCTTTCTCGCCTACTGCTACCTGGCGCAGGGCGACCGCGAGCGCGCGCTTGGGTTGATTGACGAACAGGTGATCGAGACGGCGCATGCGGATCAGGACATCGCCTATCAACTGGCGACCTTCTACGCGCTCGACCGCCAGAATGCCGTGGCGGTTGACTGGCTGGAGCGCGCCGTGGCGATGGGCAACGAAAACTATCCGTGGTTTGCGACCAATCCGAACTGGGAAGGCTTGCGCGACGACCTGCGCTACCGCCGCCTGTTGAATGACCTCAAAGAGCGGTGGGAGCAGCTGAACGCGGCTGCCTCATAATGCTTCTACGACCCTCGGCCTCTGTGACTATGGCTTAAGCAGGCGCAGACCGCTGATGAAATGAAAATCTCTGACGTTGAAGGTGAGCAAGGCGTAGTCTTTTTCGAGGCAAGAGGCAGCAATCATGGCGTCGGCGAGCAGCAGGCCATGACTTCCCGAGTAGGTTCGCACTAAGTCAATCGCGCGGTGTGATTCCTGAACGTCGCAAGAAGCGCGAAGTATTGCAGGTATTTTTCAACGTGCTGGACTTCAGCTTTGCTCTTCGAGCCTTGAATGAGTTCGAGATAGATGATCGTGTTGATGGCTTTATCGTACAGGTCAACGGCGACTTTCAGGGCCGCGTCACCGCCGAAGATGGCAGCGAACACGTTGGTGTCGACTATGACCTTGTCCACGCTTCCTTCCTCAGCTTGCGCGCGAGCTCGATGGGGTCTGCAATGCCTTCATGATCTTTCCAGATGCCGACCACATCTACTGAGTCGTTGGCGGAAGGATTGCCCGCGGCATCCGTCGCGGCCTCTAGAGAGGCGACGATGTGACGGACGAACTCTTCGTCGTCGATTTGAAACTCGCGACGTTCCGGCTGCGGAATCTTGATAATGATCTCGCCCATCGCGGAATTCCTTTCGCGACCAGTATACCACGTCGCCGCTACCGCCGCCTGTTGAATGACCTCAAAGAGCGGTGGGAGCAGTTAAGCGGGCCGGCTTGATGGCGCCGGCCCCTTACCAACGGCGGCTCATCCCCTGGTGGTTGCCGCGTTTTGCTTTTTAGCCGCTTCGATGCGCTCGCCTAAGGCTTCGAGCTTTTCCTTCGGCAGCGCCTTGCGGGCTTTCGGGAACATCTCGCCTTCTTCCTCTTCGACGTGATGCTCGACGTTTTCTTTCAAGACGGCGAGCTTGGCCGTCCACTGCTCGCTATCAACCGACATCGCCTCCATCTCCGTGAGCAGCGTCTTGACGACGTTATGCTCTTCGATGCCTTCGAGCGTGATGTCGCGCGTCTCGTCCTCCTCTTTGAGCGCGGGATAAAAGATTTGCTCTTCGATCCGCGTGTGGGCTTCCAGTTCGGTTTTCAGCCGGGCGAACAACTCCTCGCGCGTCTTGAGGGCGCGTTCGGTCGTCGGCTCAAGTTTTTCAAAGATGACGGAAACCGTTTCGTGGTCTTGCTTCAGCAATGTAAATGGATCCATGTTTTCCTCCCTCTGTCCTTCCAAATGTTTGTTGCTGACCGGCAACCGTGCAAAAAGCGGCTGCCAATACTAATAGGAGCAACTGGAATACCAGATTGGCGCGGCGCGCCGTTCCCTATTGACTGGGTTTGGCACGGCGCGTAAGATGGCGTTGCATCACTCAAGTTTCACCCAGGACAGATCCGGTAATCCGAAGGTTGCTAAGGCGTGCACGCCAAGACGGGCGTCAGACTCGTCATTCCCGTACAGTTTAGTGCCCGCGTCTCGCATGCGGCATGAGGCGGCTTGTCGCCGGGGCGGGAGCCCTTCCACCCATCCGCAAGCGGTTGCTTGATCAATTAACGACTCTGACTCAGGCTCACCTGTCAGACGACTACAAAATGGAGGGTTTATGCTTGGAAGGAGGATGACACAGCGGCTCGATCAACTCATAGTGCTGGCCTTAGTCTTTATCCTGGCGGCCAGCATGATCGTCCGCGCGCAGGATACCAGCGGGCTTTCCGGTCAGGTCACAGACCCCACGGGCAAGGTGATTCCGGGAGCAAGCGTTACTCTGACCAATCCGGCTACGGGTGTGACGCGCAATACCAAGACCAACGACGACGGCATCTTTAGCTTCAATCAGGTGCCGCCGGGCACCTACACGATGCGCCTCGAAGCCAAAGGCTTCAAGGCCGCCGAGCAGAACGACGTACAGTTGCTCGTCGCCACGCCGAAGGTAATCAACCTGCAACTCGAAGTCGGCGCGGTCACCGAAGTGGTGAACGTCACCGGCAGCGGCAACGAAGTCCAGCTCAACACGACGGACGCGACCATCGGCAACACCTTCAATCAGACGCAGATTCGCCAGCTGCCGCTCGAAGGCCGCAACGTCGCCGGCCTGCTCAGCTTGCAGCCCGGCGTCACCTTCATCGGCAACGTCAGCGCCGATGGCGGGACGACCGATTATCGCAACGGCTCGGTCAACGGCGGCAAATCCGACCAGGCCAACATCACGCTCGACGGCGTCGACGTCAACGACCAGCAGACCGGCCAAGCCTTCAACAGCGTCCTGCGCGTCACCCTCGACTCGGTGCAGGAGTTCCGCGTCGTCACCACCAACCCGAATGCCGATCAGGGGCGTTCGAGCGGCGCACAGGTCAGCCTCGTCACCAAGAGCGGCAGCAATAACTGGCACGGCTCGGCCTATGAATTCCACCGCAACACCATCTTTTCGGCCAACAACTTCTTCAACAACGCCACCGGCGTCTACGGGCCGGACGACCCGGCGGTGCTGGCCCACCAGGCGAACGTCGGCGACCAGAAAGCGCCTGTGCCGAAGCTGCTCAGGAACGTCTTCGGCACGAGCCTGGGCGGGCCGGCCATTAAAGATCGGCTGTTCTTCTTCTTGAACTACGAAGGCCGCCGCGACGCCCGCGAAGAGTCTGTCGTGCGCACCGTGCCGAGCCTCGACCTGCGCAAAGGCACCTACACCTTCCTGCGCTTCGTGCGCCCGCCGACGGCCTCGGACCCGAACCCGCCGAAGGAGATTGCCAAGCTCGACGCCGCCGGCGTCAAGGCGCTCGACCCGCTGCACATCGGGCCAAACCCGGCGGTGCTGGCCGTCTTCAATCAATACCCCGCGCCGAACGACAATACGGTCGGCGACGGATTGAACACCGCCGGCTTCCGTTTCAATTCGCCGGTCCATCTGAGATGGAACACCTACATCGCGCGCATGGATTACAATTTGACGAAGGACGGCAAGCAGACCCTCTTCTGGCGCGGCAACCTGCAAAACGACAAGGACAACTCGACGCAGCAGTTCCCCGGGCAGTCGGCGCGCTTCACCAACCTGACCACCAACAAAGGCTTCGCCGTCGGCTACAACGCCTCGCTGTCGCAGAACCTCATCAACGTCTTCCACGTTGGCTACACGCGGCTGGGGTTCGAGCAGGCCGGCTCATCGCCGCTCAGCAACTCGCGGCTCGTCAGCTTCCGCACCTTGGACGACCTGATCCCCGCCCCCCGCAGCCTGACGCGCTTTACGCCGGTCTGGAACGTCACAGACGATCTGGCCTGGGTCAAGGGCGATCACACGCTGCAATTCGGCACCAACGTCCGCTGGATCAGGAACGAGCGCATCAACTTCGCCAACTCCTACAGCTCGGCCACCACCAACAAAGCCTGGCTGACATCTGCGCGACCACTGCGTCCGCCGCTGCTCGCAGACACTGCCGCTGACCATGCGATGGCAGCCCTGCTGGGGTTGGTGGATCAGGGCACAGCGCGCTACAACCTGGACCGCGATGGCGACAAACTGTTCGTGCTGCCCGAAGGCGCGCCGATCAAGCGCCGCTACGGTGCAGACGAGTACGAGTGGTATGGGCAGGATAGCTGGCACGTGAAGTCGAACCTGACGGTGACGGCGGGGCTGCGCTACTCGCTCTACTCGCCGCCCTGGGAGACGCGCGGCCTGCAAGTCTCCCCCGACCGCCCGCTCGGCGAGTGGTTCGACGTGCGCGGCGGCGCGATGTTGCAGGGCGTGCCGGATAATAAATCGGCGCCGCCCATCTCGTTCGTGCTGGCCGGCCCTGAGAATGGCCGCAGCGGCTTCTATGGTTGGGACAAGAACAACTTCGCGCCGCGCCTGGCCTTCGCCTGGTCGCCGAAGACTAACATGCGCTTCCTCAAATGGCTGACCGGTGGCGAGAGCGGCAAGATGGCCATCCGTGGTGGCTACAGCATGGTCTTTGACCGCATCGGCGGAGCGCTGGCGACCAACGCGGACGGCGGCACACTGTCGTTCGGCTTGCAGACCTCTGTGACCAACGCCGCCGGCGGGCTGAGCGTTTCGACCTCGCCGCGCTTCACTGGCTTGACCTCGATTCCGTCATCGATCCTGCTGCCTGTGCAGGGCTTCGGCTCCTTCCCCGTGACCTTCCCGCAGGGTGCCGACAAGGGCGGCTTCGCGATCACCGACGCCATTGACGATAACCTGGTGACGCCGTACTCGCAGACGATCAACTTCTCGATTGCGCGCGAGCTGCCGGGTAATCTCGTGCTCGAAGCGGCCTACGTCGGACGCCTGGCGCGGCACGTGCTAATTAACTACGACCTTGCCATGCCGCTCAACCTCGTAGACCCTGCCTCCGGCATGGACTACTTCACGGCGGCGCAGGCCCTCGCCCGGCTCGACTTCGCCGGCACGCCGGTCAACAAAGTCCCGAAGATTCCCTTCTGGGAGAACATCTTCCCTGGCTATGCCGATGGTGGCCTGACCGCTACACAGGTCATCTACCAGGACTACTACTCGGCGACAACGGGCTTCGGGTGGGACTACACGACAGCGCTTTCGGAACTCGACGTGTTCTGCGACCCGTGCTCAAAGTATGGGCCGTATGCGTTCTTCAATAAGCAGTTCTCGAATCTGAATGCGCTGCGGTCGCAGATGCCGACGAATTACCATGCGCTACAGGTGCTCCTGCGCAAGCGCTTCACGCACGGCTACCAGTTCGACTTCAACTACACCTACAGCAAGAGCGAGGACATTGCTTCAACGATTGAGCGCAATGGCTTGAAATCCGGCTCGGTGTGGAACTCGTGGTCGCCGCGCGCCCGCAAGAGCGTCAGCGACTTTGACATGACGCACCAGCTCAACGTCAATGGCATCTGGGAGCTGCCGTTTGGCCGTGGCCGCGCCTACCTCAAGGATTCGCCCGGCTGGGTGGACGCGGTCGCAGGGGGCTGGCAGTTGTCGGGCATCTACCGCGTCACGTCGGGGCTGCCGACCTACATCGGCAACGGCTTCTACTTCCCGACCAACTGGGAGTTCACAGGGGCGGCGACGCAGACCGGGTCGTTCGGCCAGGCAGGCGTTTTCAAGAACGTGATTACGCCGGATGGCAAGGGCGGGCCGAACCTCTTCAGTAATCCGGAGGCAGCGTACGCGGCCTTCGAGCACACGCTGCCGGGCGGCGTCGGCAACCGCAACAACATTCGCGGCGACGGCTACTTCTCGCTCGACCTGGGCCTGGCGAAATCGTGGCGCATGCCCTACAAAGAGACTCACCGGCTGCAATTCCGCTGGGAGGTCTTCAACGTCACGAACTCGGTCAGCTTCGATCCATTCGCAGCGACTGGCGACCTTGACTCGCGCGCGACCTTCGGCAAGTACAATACCGTGCTGAGCTCGCCGCGCGTCATGCAGTTCGGCTTGCGCTACGAATTCTGATCGCTTACCAAAGCATGAACTTTTTGGGGACGCCAGAGCGGCGTCCCCATTTTTTTGGGGATCATGAACCGAGCTTATGGCTCGACCGTAAAGGCGGCGGTTGACGAGACGCGGCGCGCGCCATCGCTTACCGTGACGCGCAGCTCGTAATCGCCCGGCGGGAAATTGTCTGTGCCGAACGATGTCGCGTAGGCGATGCGGCCCGTGGCGTCAGCCTCGGGCAAGGTGCCGTCGGCCTGTGTGTAGACCTGCCCTTTGCTCAGAAACGTCAGCGTCGCGCTGACCTTCGTCGCCGCGTTCGCCGGCAGGTAGACGTTGAAGTGGATCAACAGGTTTTTGTCCCGCGACTGGCTGAACGCCTGTTTGACGTTGGGGACGAAGTACGCCTGGCCTTCGAGGTAGAGCGGATGACCGGTGCTCTGCTTCTTCTGTTCTTCGGTCAGTGGGTTGACGCCCTGGCTCAAGACGACGCTCGACATCCGCATTTCCTGCTCTTTGACTTCGGGCACTTCAAACGGCATGCGCAAGGCCGACGCCTTGCCTGAAGCAGCGTCCTGCGCGACGGCTTCGAGCGTGTACTTGCCGGGGGCGAGCAGCACGAGGCGGTTGTACATCTGCGGGCGCTTCTTGACCTCTTCGAGCTGCGTGACCGGGCCGCGCAAGGTGAACTCCTGGCCGAGCTTGCGGACGACTTCATTTTCTTGATTCTTGATCAGGGCGAGCAGGGCGAAGCGCGACGAGAAAGTTTTCGCTTTATCATTAACCTCGAACTGTAGCGCGGCGACCGGGAACTCGACGTAGACCGCCACCTGACGCGCGCCGCTGGCGCCGCGGAAGTGCAGTGCCTGCGCGTAGAGCGGGAAGTCACGCACCGCCGACGTGGCGTTGAGCCGCTCGAACAGCGGCGCTTCATACGCCAGCACCGGCGCGTCGTCGAGCGAGCGCAGCCCGTAGTAACCGCGCCGCGCCCGCACTTTGTATTCGCCCTGGCGCGTCAGCTTCACCGCGATGCGCCGAAATTTGCCGTCGTAGTTCACGTTCGATGGCAGGTAGGTGAGGACGTAGTGATTGCCCAGCTCGTCGAGGATGCGCCGCAGCCCCTCGGTCACATCATTGGTGTTTTTGACGACAGACCCGCCGGTGTCTTCCGATAGCTCGTCCAGCACGGTGAGCGTGTTAATGCGCGCCGCCTCTTCGGTGCGGCCCAGCGCCGACACGCCGTTCTGCACCAGCTCGGGGTTAGCGTTGCGCAATCGCCCCTGGCCGATGGCGTCGTGTTCGAGCGCCGCTTGGGCGTTCGGGTTCTCGACGCGCAGGCCGGCGATGTCGATTGAATAGATGGTCACGCCGCCGGTGTTGGCGGCGCTGATGACCGACTTGAACTGCTCTTCAACGGCAGGGGTGACGGCGAAGCCTTCGGAAAAGTAGAACATCGTCTTGCGCGCCGCGCGCACGCCTTTCTGGCCGTTGATAATCGCCAGCAGCGCCGCCACCGAGCGCCACCCCTGAAACTCGCGCTCGTAGCGCTCGAAGGTGCGCAGCGTCCGAAGCCCTGAGAGATTGATTGACGACAGCAATACCTTGAACGGATCAATGGAGCTTGTGCCACTCTTGGTATCAAGATTATCCAGCACCGGCAATGAATCGATGTCTCTTCCCTGATCGGCGAGATATAACTTGACCGCGTCCGAGAGCGGCTCGACCAGACTCTCTAAGCGGCTGCGCGCCTGCGCCGCCACCGCCGTGTACTTCTTGGACTCGCGTGACGTAAAGGCTTCGACGGCCTCGCGCAACGCCGCCTTGTCGTTCGTGTAAGGCGCGAGCAGCAACAAGCCAAGATCGACGCCGAAGACCGCGACATAATCGTTCGCCTGCATCCCCGTATCAATGAAATCGAGCGCCGCCTTGCGCGCCCTGAGCGCGCCATCGCGGGTGGTCTGTGCGTCAAAGACGAGCGAGACGAGGTTGAAGGTTTTCGCCGGGTCGGCGGCCGCGGTCGCCCCTGCGGTGGCCGTCTGCGTCGCCGCGGCGTTCGATTCGAAGCGGAAGGAGAGCGGCTTCTGCTTAACCCCGTCTTCGTAAATTTCAAAGTCGTCCAGCGTCAGGTCTTTGGCCGAGCGATTCTTCTTATCCAGCACCACCGCGTCAACGATCACTTCGTCGGCCCGCAAGCGCAATGGCTTGTCCTGAGCTGGCGGTTGATTCCGCGCGTTGGTCTGGGCGACGGCGAGCGCCGGCAACATCAAGCATAGAGCGAGAAGCGAAGCGTTGAGCTTTTTCATAAGGCTGTTCATGAAAGTAACTCCGAAGCGGGAATGGCGGCGACGCGTTGTGCCGCTGCCATACTGCTACTGCCTTTTGGCGAAGTCAACCCGCGAAGCGCAAGGCATGGCGCGAGCGCCTGGGAGCGCAGGCAGCTTGCCCGCATGGTTTCGCAAGCATAAGTGGCGGGCGGGACGCCCGCGCTCCCAGGAAGCAGCCGTTTGCCAAGCCCGTTCATATCCGATAGTCTTGGGCGAATCTTTCGAGGGGAGATCAATCATTGACCACAGCAAGCGCAGAGCCGCCGCACGAGCCCGAACTGAAACGCGACCTGACGACGCTGGAAAGCTACGCGACGATCATCGGCGTGCTGATCGGCTCTGGCATCTTCGTCGTCACGGGCCGGTTGGGCGCGGTGGCCGGGCCGTCAGTGCCGCTCGCCTACCTGGTGCTGGCGCCGGTGATCTTAACCACGGCGGTTGCCTATTCGGTCTACCTATCAACGCCGCTCGGCGTGCGCCCGGGCGACGCCTACCTGCACATCTCGCGGACGTTGCAACAGTACTACATCGGCTATCTGGCGCTATGGCTGAAGTGGCTGGCCTACATCGGCGCGCTGGTCGTGCTGGCGACCTCGCTCGGCCAGTACTTGAAATTCTTCTACCCCGGCATGGACGACTGGTTCGCCGCCTGGCTGCCGTTCGGCGAGCGATTGAAGGCGGCCTACGCGAGCGGGCCGAGTCTCGGAGAAGCGGCAATCGCTACGGCGACCATGTTGTTCTTCTTCGTCTTCAATCTGCTCGGCGTCAAGTTCTATGGCTGGTTGCAGACGGCGATGTTCATTCTGTTGATGATCGCCGTGGCGATACTTGTCGTGCCGGGACTGTTTGCGATTCAGTGGAAGAACTTCTCGCCGCTCTTTCCTTATGGCTTCTGGGCGACGGCGACCGCCGATGGCGACAGAGGCTTTCTGGCGGCGCTGCCGCCGCTGTTCTTCTCTTACGCGGGATTCGAGAGCCTGGCGCAAACCGCGGGCGAAACCCGCGAGGCGCGGCGGGCGCTCCCCGCCGTCTTTATCAACGGCATTCTGATCTCGATGCTGATCTTCTGTTTGATGTCGCTGGTCGCCTTCGGCGTCGTGCCTTACCAGGAGCTGGCGCGGTCGGATTACGCGATGGCCGACGCGGCACACCGCTTCTTGCCGCGCTGGGGCGGCGCGGTCGTGGCGCTCGGCGCGATCATGGCGTTCACGACTTCAATCAATGGCTCGCTGTTCGTGCCGGCGCGCATCCTCTACGTGTTTGGCGAAGACCGCATGGCGCCGCGCTGGTTCGCGCGCGTCGGCCGGCGCTCGCGTACGCCGTGGGTGAGCCTGGTCATCAACACCACGGTTGCGCTCGTGCTGCTGTGGACGAAGCAGTTGAGCTACGTGCTGAACATCTCGCTGGTGGCGATCTTTTTGTTGTACGCCTTGCACAGCGCCGCGATGGCGGCGCTGCCGTTCATTCGGCCTAAACTCTATGACACGGCGCAGGTCAAGCTGCGGCCCTGGCTGCTGGTGACGTTCGGTCTGATCTCGGTGATTTCGATGGGCTACCTGACGTTTATGGTCATCAGTCGAGACATCAGCGAGCGCCGGCAATCGGGCGGCGTGGCCATCTGGCAATTGCTGCTGTTGTGGATTGGCGTCGGCACGGCGCTCTATCTAATCGCCCGATGGGAAGGGCGCCGCAGTGGCTATGATTACAAAAACCAACTGACGCGCGAATGGCTGGCGGAGAGCGAATCCTCGCAGGATCAGTCAACGAAATGAGCCGCCAGCAGCCACTTTGCGCTTCGTTGTGACCAGCGAATTCGCTGTGCTATCGTAGGCGCGTGGGCATCCGACGGAAAGGTTATGGCATTGACGAAAATCAAACGCGCACTCATCAGTGTTTCAGACAAGACGGGGTTGATTGAATTCGCGCAGCGGCTGGCGCGCCATCAGATCGAGCTGTTATCTACAGGCGGCACGGCACAACTGCTGCGCAAGGGCGGCCTTGCGGTCCGCGACGTGAGCGACCTGACGGGCTTTCCCGAAATTCTCGGCGGGCGCGTCAAGACGCTGCACCCGAAAGTTCACGGCGGCTTACTGGCCATCCGCGACAACGCCGAGCATCAGCGCCAGGTCACTGACAATCAGATCGAATACATCGATATGGTCGTCGTCAACCTCTACCCCTTCCGCGAAACCATCGCGCGCGCCGAAGTGACGGTCGAAGACGCCATCGAAAACATAGACATCGGCGGGCCATCAATGATTCGCTCGGCGGCAAAGAATTTCGAAGACGTTGTCGTCGTCGTTGACCCGGCGGATTATCCGATCCTCGCCGACGAAATGGACGCGGGCGAGGGGCGCGTGTCGCGCCTGACGCGGCTGCGACTGGCGCGCCAGGCGTTTGAAACGACGGCGCAGTACGACGCCGCCATCGCTGAATTCCTGGTCGGCTCGGTCGTGCTGGATGCCGCGGACGAGCAACTGCGCGTCGAGAAGCCGCAGCGGTTGCCTGCGCGGCTGGCGCTGTTCGCCAAGAAAGAAACAGACCTGCGCTATGGCGAAAACCCGCACCAGCGCGCCGCGCTCTATTCGCTGAAGAATTGGAGCGCGGGCCAGTCGCCCGATCAGTTACAGGGCAAAGAGCTGTCGTTCAACAATCTGATTGACATGGACGCCGCGTGGTCGCTGGTGCGCGAGTTTGACGAGACCGCTTGCGCCATCATCAAGCACACCAACCCGTGCGGCGCGGCGACGGCTGAAAATGTCCGCGAAGCCTTCGAGCGCGCGCGGGCGACCGACCCTGTGTCGGCCTTTGGCGGCATCGTCGCCTTCAACCGCCGGCTTACCGCCGACGCCGCCCGCGTCATGGCCGAGACCTTCTTTGAAGTGATCGTCGCCCCCGAGTACGAAGGGGGCGCGCTCGAAGTCTTCGCCGCAAAAAAGAACCTGCGCGTGATACGCCTCGACGAAAGTGGGGAATCTCGCAAACCGTATGACCTGCGCTTGATCGATAGCGGCTTGCTGGTGCAGGACGTGGATCGCGGCACGCTCGACGACGCGCAGCCGCGAGTCGTCAGCGCCCGCCAGCCGACCGATGAAGAGATGCGCGCCCTGCGCTTCGCCTGGGTCATCGCCAAGCACGTCAAATCGAACGCCATCGTTTATGCGCGCGACGGCCAACTGGTCGGCGTCGGCGCGGGGCAGATGAGCCGCGTTGATTCGGTGAAGCTCGGCGCGACGAAAGCTCAACTGCCGCTGGCCGGCACGGTGATGGCGTCGGATGCGTTCTTCCCCTTCCGCGACGGCGTTGACGAAGCGGCGAAGGCGGGGGTGACGGCGATTATCCAGCCGGGCGGCTCGGTGCGCGACGACGAAGTGATTGCCGCCGCCAACGAACACGACGTGGCGATGGTCTTCACTGGCATGCGTCACTTCAAGCACTGACGCCCGCCGCGCCGCCTCTGGCCGTTTTAGTGGATGACGATGCCGAAGCTGAAGTTGTAGTTCTGAGCCGCCTTGCCTTTTGCGTCGAGGGTGAACGGGCCGGAGATGGTCTTGAATCCCCAGGACCCGCGATTCGCCGCCCTGCTGAAGCGCGTCAACTTAGACTAGCAGCGCGAGTCGCCATCGCTACACTTTAAGAAACGGATTCGCCGAGCCACTTCAAGTACGCTTCAGCGCCGCGCTCAATGCGGATGGCGATGACTTCGGGCGTGGTGTAGCTGTGCAGCGCTTTGATTTGCTCTTCAAGCTCGGCGTAACGCTCGCTGGTCGTCTTGATGATCATCAACACTTCGCTGTCACGGGCGATGCGGCCTTCCCAGCGATAGACCGATTCGATGCCGCCAAGGATGTTGACGCAGGCCGCGAGCCTCGCGCCAACCAGCGCGTCGGCGATGCGCGAGGCTTCTTCAGTGTTCGGCGCGGTGACCAGAACGACCAGCGCATTGCTCATCATAAGAGCAATTCTAACAGGAATTCGCTAACGTTTGCCGCCCGCAGACGCCGTCGCCGCCGCTGCCGACAGCACGCGGACGTTTTCCGAAGACGCCGTGCCGATCATGAACTGCCGCGTCCATTCGGTGAAGAGATAGTTCTCTTCAAAGATCGGGAAATGGCCGCTGTGTTCCAGCACCACGAAGCGCGAATGCGGCAGCGCTTGCGCCAGCTCGTAAGACTGCTTCACGGTCGTGACCAGATCATGACGACCGGCCACAACCAGCACCGGCGCTTTAATCGAGCCCAGCTTGCCCATCACGTCAAGCTCTTGCCTGTCGTCGGCCAGCGCCAGCTTCCTGGCCAGCGAATCGAAATAAACCGTGTAGAAGCCGCGGTCGAACTCGTAGGGAATCTGCTTGTAAAAATAATGCGGGTAGAGAACCGCATAGCGCCGGCGAACGCGCTCGCAGGGGTTCGCATTATCCGTGCCGCCTTCGCTGCGATAGCGTTCCATCTCGACCGGCGAGAGCGCGCCGACCAGACGTTTCTCGGCCGCGGCGGGATTTTCGACTGCCGCCGCGCCGCTCACCAGAATCAAGCGCCGTGTGTGATCGGGGTAGCGCAACGCGTAGTCGAGAGCGATGGCCGTCCCAAAGCTATGGCCGAGCAATGTCACCCGCTCGACGCCGAGCGCCTGCCGCAACGCCTCGACGTCGTCGGCCATCTCGGCGACCCGAACCGCCCGCTGCGGCTCGCTCTGGCTTGCCATGTCAGCGCGGCGGTCGAAGTAGACGACCTTGGCATAGCGGCTCAGGTTCGACAGCATCGGGTGATAGTACTCGTGCGGCAGTCCCGGCCCGCCGTGTAGCACGACGACGACCTCGCTGCCGTTGCCCTGGGTTTCGTACAACAGCTCAAGGCCATGCGATTTGAACTTGCCGTAGGTCAGCACAGGCGTCCAGACGTGGTGGTATGAATCGGCGGACGGCGTGCCCGTCGCTAGCGCCACCCCCGACGACCTGTTTAACGATAAGCATTCGAATTCGGCGCGCGTCGGGCCTTCTTGCGCGAAGGCGACGGCGGCCAGGGTGGCTAGAGTAAGCAGTGCGCAGCAGAAGCGAAATATGTCCTTCATCACAAACCTCTCGGACAGCGGGCATTGTCGGTTATCAGTTGGCAGTTGTCAGGATCGGTCTTGCGAGCGGCGCGAAGACACCGCAAACGGGACAGCGGCTAACTCTCCCGGCTGATCACTGAAAACTGGCAACCGACAACGGATAACTACTCGCTGTCAGTCTGGTTTTCTGATGTAGGGGCAGTCTCGTCGGCGTCGAAGTAGGCGTTGTAGATTTCGACGGCGCGGGTTAGATCGCGTTCGTCAACCATGACCACGACTTCTTGCGAGAAGCTGCTGGGGATGACGGCGAAGTCGCCGCCTTCGACGAACGAGCGGATGCCGTTTTGATTGAGCAGCTCGCGCACCATTTCGGCTTCGGCGCCGGTCTTGAACGTTTGCAGCGGCACCGGCTCGCCGTCGCTGCTGTCGTGAACGCGGTTCTCCGCCGTCAACTCGTCAACCAGCTCGACCTGGCAATCCGGACAGACCGTGATGCCTTCTTTGTACTCCGCTTCGCAATTCGGGCAGAATGCCATCGCTCCCCCAGTCGTCGGCCTCGGCGCCCGCGAGGCAGTTTCAGGCGAACTACAACCCGCCGGTTATCATATGCGCTGCCGTGCGGCAGCGCAATACTTTCGTGACTGTTCAGGCGCGCAGCCAGCGGCCTTCGTAGATGACTTCCGCTGCGCCGATCAACGCGACGCGGTTGTCGTCGCGCCATTCGACGTGCAGCGATCCCCCTTCGGTAAGCACCCGCACGGCGCGGTTCGTGTAGCCATTCAAAGCAGCGGCGACCGCCGAGGCGCATGATCCTGTGCCGCTCGACAAGGTGTGGCCGGCGCCGCGCTCCCAGATGCGTATCTCGATTTCGTCTCGCGAAACGACACGGATGAATTCGACATTGGCGCGGTCGGGGAAGACCGGATGATGTTCGAGCAGCGGCCCAAGCTCCGCCAGATTAACGCGCTCCAGCTCTGACACGAAGATCAGGCACTGCGGATTGCCCATAGACAGGCAGGTGACTTCGATCATGTCGCCGCCGAGATGTAGCGGGTAACGCACGACATGCTCAAGCGGGGAATCGAGCAGCATCGGCACCTGTTCGCTATGCAGGCGCGGCTCGCCCATGTCGAATTCAAACTCAAAGCGATGGCCGTCTTGCGCCGCCAGCCGCCCGCGCTTGATCCCTGCGGCAGTATGAATGCGTACGTCTTCTCCTCGCCAGAGCTGCTTGAAATAAACATAAGCCGCAACGCAGCGCGTGCCGTTGCCGGAGACGCCGGCTTCGCTGCCGTCCGAATTGAAGATGCGCGAATCGAAGTCCGCCCCATTGCCCGGTGTCGCCGCCACAAAGATCAAGCCGTCGGCGCCCGCCCCGTAGTTGCGGTTACACATCTCGATGGCTAACCTTTCGGCATCCGGCAAGGCGCTGACGTCGTCAACCTCGACAACCAGGAAGTCATTGCCCATGCCTTGCAGTTTCGTAAATGCTGCTTCCCTCACTTGCATTCTCCTTGGATACGCCGCCGCGGCCTTTCAGCCCGCCTGCCATCGCCTTTTTCGCGCTTGACTCGCCTTTACGGGTATGTTACTTTCCAGGCTTTCAAGCAATAGAACCATAGCAGGATTCTTGAAAGGAGCGTAAACTTTGGCAAGCCTCCAAGCCCGAAGTTCTTTACGCAGTGCCCACCCGCTGATTGTTGTCAATAAGCTGATTTCCTTCACTGCCTTCATGTTTCTGCTCGCCGCCGGATGGGTAGCCGTCAACTATCTCAAAAATGAAGTGTTAACGCGCTGGCACAGCGAAAGCGCGCCGTCCGCCAATACCGCTACGGTGCCGTCCGGCGAGGCGACGACTGAAGCAAAGACGGTTCGCCTGCCCGTCCGCATGGTCTATTCGTGCGGCGGCGATCAGCAGTTCTACCATAACTCGACGCACCTGCCATCGCGCTGCGACCGCACAGCGATGAGCGAAGAAGCGGCGTTGACGCGCGGCTTGAAACGGTGTCACGCCTGCCTCCCCGAATAAAGTTACCCCCGAAGCGACGCGAAGAAATAAACCGAATGCCACGAGCCGCAAGCCCGCACATTGCGGACTTGTTGCCGCTTGCCCGTGTCCGAGGCTTTAGCGGTCTTAATCGCGTCAGCCCTTGTGGCTGCGCGGGCCGATGGCGACTTCTTCAAAATGCGAATACGATTTCAGCTCGCGGAAGCGCGCGTTGATCTCGTCATAAGTCAGCCGCCGCGTCCGCTCGCAGCCGAACTGCTCAACATTGAACGACGCCATCACCGAGCCGTAAATGATCGCCTGCCGCATGGCCGCTTCGTCGGTCGCGTTGACCGCCGCCAGGTATCCCATGAAGCCGCCGGCAAAGGTGTCGCCCGCGCCGGTCGGATCGAAGACGGCTTCGAGCGGGTAGGCCGGCGTCGCAAAGTAAGTCCCGCCACTGAACATCGCCGCGCCGTATTCGCCGCGCTTGACGACCAGGCGCTTCGGCCCCAGCGACAGGATCGCCCGCGCCGCGCGGATCAGGTTGGCTTCGCCCGCCAGCTCGCGCGCTTCCGAATCATTGATGATTAAAACGTCAATGACCTTGAGCATCTCGCGCAGGTCGTCCGGCGTCTTGTGAATCCAGTAATTCATGGTATCGGCGGCGACCAGCTTGGCATCTACCTGCTCGCGCACCTGCTTTTGCAGTGTCGGCTGAATGTTGCCGAGAAACAGGTAAGGCGTCGCCCGCGCCGCCGCAGAGAGTTTCGGCTGAAAGTCGGCGAAGACATTCAATTGCGTGTCGAGCGTTTTCGCGACGTTGAGGTCAAAGCCGTACTCGCCTTTCCAGAAAAAAGACTTCTGTCCCGGAACCCGCTCCAGGTCGGACAGATCAACGTCGCGCTCGCGGAAGACGGCTTCTTCTTCCTCGCCGAAATCGTCGCCGACGACCGCGACCACGCGCACGTCGGTGAAAAAAGAAGCGGCGACGCTGAAGTACGTCGCCGACCCACCTAAAATCTTTTCGCGCTCTCCGAAAGGCGTCTTGAGCGAATCAAACGCTACCGACCCCACGACCACAATCGCCATTTATGATTTCACCTCGTTAAGTATTATCGGTTTCGGATGACCGCCAGCGCCGCGTCACAAAGGCTTTTTGTCGTCCGCCGGCTTCTTGTCATCCGTCGTTGCCGGGCTGATGTTCAGCTCGGCGAGCCGTTCGCGCGCCCGCTTGACGAACTCGCTGCTCGGAAAGTCTTTGAGCATCAGGTTGTAAAACTCACCGGCTTTCTCTGGCTTATTGAGCTTGTAATTCGCTTCGCCCATCAGGAATAGCACTTCGTCCATGCGCGAGAAATCGGCATAGGTCTCCCTGATCTCCTGCAAGCGGTCGAGCGCCCCTGAGTAGGCTTTGCGCTTCTCCAGGTAGTAGCGTGCCACCACCAGATTATGCTTGGCGGTAATCTCCATCTCTTTGTCGCGCGCCGGCTCGACCGGGCCACGCGCCGGCCCTTGTGCCGCGGCGACGCCGACCAACAGGATTACCGCCATTACCGACATCAGTGCTCTGGCCATAAACTTCATGCCCCACATCTTCAATACCCCTGATTCAACTGACGTACTTGCCGATGATCGCCTGCAACCGCTGCCTGGCTACAGGCGTGATCTTGTCCGCCGCCGTAATGATAGCATGGCGCAGCGAGTGGCCGCATTTGCAGGCGCGCTCTGCCGTCGCCAACTGCGCCACCGCCGCGGCGATTAGCTTCTGCGCGTTCTCGGCGTTGTGATTCAAGTATTCGATAATCATCTCGACAGTGACCGCGTCGTGCTCAGGGTGCCAGCAATCGTAATCCGTCACCAGCGCCATTGTTGCGTAGCAAATCTCGGCCTCGCGCGCCAGCTTGGCTTCTTGAAGGTTGGTCATGCCGATCACCGACATGCCCCACGAGCGGTAGACGTTTGATTCGGCCACGGTCGAGAACGCCGGCCCTTCCATGCATAGATAAGTACCGCCGCGGTGAATATCAATCCCCGTCAATTCGGCCCTGGCAGCCGCTTCCAGGGTGTCACACAGGTCGCCACATACCGGGTGCGCCATCGAAACATGCGCCACGATGCCATCGCCGAAGAAGGTCGAAGGCCGCTGCCGCGTACGGTCAAAAAACTGATCGGGGAAGGCGATGTCCATCGGCTTGAATTCTTCGCGCAACGAGCCTACGGCGCTGGCCGAGATGATGCGTTCGACGCCGAGCAACTTCATTCCGTAGATGTTGGCGCGGTAAGGAACTTCAGTGGGCGTAAAGCGGTGGCCGCGACCGTGGCGCGGCAGGAAGGCGACGCGCACGCCGTTCAATGTGCCGATGATGAACGCATCCGACGGCTCGCCGTAAGGCGTCGTCACTCGCACTTCTTCTACCTCGGTGAGCGCCGCCATCTGATACAAGCCGCTGCCGCCGATGACGCCAATCTTTACCTGTGACAATTCAAGCCTCCCGTGTGAAAGTAATCTTGCCGTCGCGCTCGCCGAGGCGCGCAAGCGGCGTCTGCGGATCATGATAAAAATGGCAGAGCCAGCCTTCGCGCACGGCTTGCGGCACGAGCCGTTTCTTTTGCTCGACCGATTCAAGCGGGTAGAGATCGTACCCCATCACCCACGCCGCCGGCAGGTGCGCGGTCGTCGGGATCAGGTCGGCAAAGACGAACGCCGTTTCGCCCTCGCTTTCAATCTTCACGCATTGCAGATCGCGGTTATGACCAGAGACTTTAATCACGGATATGCCCGGCGCGATCTCTGTCTCGCCATCAATCAGGTCGAGCTGGCCGGCTTCGAAGACCGGCGCGAAATCCGCCTCGACGTAACTGGCGCGGTCGCGCTCGTGCGGCTCGCAGGCATGTTCGAATTCGCCGCGCTGCACAATATAACGGGCGCGTGGAAAGGTCGGCACGATGCGGCCCGCGCGCTCGATGGTGTTGGTGCCGGCGTGGTCGAAGTGTAGGTGTGTGTTGATGACGATGGTGATCTCTTCGGCGGTGAGCCCGTGCCTGGCCAACTCATCAAGCAGCGTCGTTTCGTGCGCGATACCATAGCGGGACCGCGAGCGCTCGTCCCACTTCGTGCCGATCCCTGTATCGATCAGGATGTTGTCGGCGGCCGTGCGGATGAGCAAGCAGTTCAAGCCGATTCGCACGCGGTGTTGCGTGTCGGCAGGAAGCTTTCGCTCCCACAATGGGCGCGGCACGACGCCGAACATCGCGCCGCCATCGAGCGCAATCGTACCGTCGGAAACGATCTGAAGTTCAAATGAGCCGAGACGCATAGAATCAGTTGTCAGTTGTTAGTTGCCAGTTGCCAGTTGCTCGCCTGCCGCAATGCGCTGATAGACTAACAACTGACAACTGACAACCGGTAACTGCTTTACTGCTGTTGGCCGGGCACCGCCGGGTGGCCTGTGGGCAGTTGCGGGGTTTCCGCCGGCTTGACGGTCATGTCAAAGTCTTCGGGCACCGTGACCTTGGCGTTCTTGGCGATCTCGTCAATCTTGGCGTCGATCTTGTCTTTCTTCAGCTTGCTGATGATCTGCTGGCGCGCCTTCGGGTCGCTCGGGCCAGTGCCGCCCTTACGCTCTTCGAGCTTGATGATGTGAAAGCCGAACTGCGTCTCGACCAGGTCGCTGACCTCGCCGGGCTTCATGTTAAAGGCCGCCTTCTCGAATTCGGGCACCATCTGGCCGTGCCCGAAGGTGTATTCGCCGCCTTTGTCCTTCGAGGCGGGGTCGTCGGAGTACTGCTTGGCGAGCGCCGCAAAATCTTCGCCCTTGCGGACTTTCGCCAGGACTTCTTCGGCCTTCTTGCGCGCCTCGTCTTTGCTCAGCGGCTTGGGCTGCTCGCCTGGCTTGGCGCCAGGGGCGGGCGGCTGCGGCTGCGTGCTGATCAGGATGTGGCGGGCGCGCACTTCTTCAAACTCCGGCAGATGCTCGTTGTAATAGGTCGCGATCTCGTCGTCGCTGATCAGCTTGTCGGCGTTCTTGTCGAGGTCGCTCAGGTAAGCGTTCTCCAGAACCGCGCTGCGCTTGATCAGCATCTCCAGGCGCACCTTGTCCTCTTGATCGAGCTTATCTTTGCGGGCGCGGTCGGCCAGAACCTTGAGCTTGCCGTATTCCTTCTTGAAGCCCTCACGGTTCGGCCCCGCCGCCTGCTGCTGGAAGCGCGGATTGTTTTGCAGGAAAGTCTCAAAGTCGTTCGGGTGCCCCTGGAAGTATGTGTTGGTCTCGTCATCGCTGACCTCTGCCGTGGGGTTCTTCTCACGATAAGCGTCGTTCAACGCCAGGTCGGTTTGCAGAGCGATCTGGCCCTGCACTTCGGGCTTCTGGGCGTAGCCTTCACCTTCGGCGTAAGAAGCGACCGATAGCAGCTTGCGAATTTCGTCAACGAGTTGCTTCTTCTTGTCGGGGTTCGCCGCGATCTCAGCTTGTTGTGGCGGCGGGATAATCTCCTGGAATATCACCTCCATATCGTGCTTCGACAGGTTATAAGATACGGACTTCGATGATGAGCGTTGAATGAAGAGAAACGCCGCGCCGACGAAGGCCAGCATCAGCACCGCCGCGACTGCCTTGGTCGGCAGGCTCGATTTAGGAGCCGCGGTTGCGGATGACACGGTGGCGGCGTGAGCCGATGTTTCAGCCGCATCGTCATCGGCTTCCTCGGCCGCTTCCGCATCAGCCGCTTCGCCGGCTGCCGCCGCCTCGCGCGCCGTCGGTTCGTCGTCGGGGTTGGCCTCATGGGTCTCAACCGCCGCTCCGCTGGTTTCTGTAGATGCGGCCTCAGTCGTGAAGGGCGGGATCGCGCTTTCGGTAGATGCGGCCTTAGTCGTGAAGGGCGGGATCGCGCTTTCGGCAGGAGTCGTTTCGCTGTCGCTGTCCGGCCTCGCGTCCGTGGCTTCGTGTTGCTTGTTCGTGTCGGGATCCAAAGTCATTTATTCTCCTTCAAAGTGGCTTGCCTTCTCGACCAGTTCGACGAGAACGCCGTTAGCGCTCGCCGGGTGCAGAAAGGCGACCAGTTTGCCTTCCGCGCCGCGACGCGGGTAGCCGTCGAGGACGCGCACGCCGCGCGCCCCGAGTTCTGCCAGTTTCGCCGCGAGGTTCTCCACCTCGTAGCAAATGTGATGTAGCCCCTCGCCGCGTTTCGCGATGAAGCGTGCCACCGTCGAATCCTCTGAAAGTGGCTCCAGAAGCTCGATTCGCGATTCGCCGACCGGCAGCATCGCGACCGTGACGCCCTGATCGGCCACCACCTCTTTGCCTTTCAGCTCAAGCCCGAGCGCCTCGCGATAAAAACCCAGCGAGTCGGCAATCGAGCGAACGGCAATGCCTAGATGATCAATCTTCATGCGAATGAATTCAGGAGTCAGGAGTCAGAAGACAGAATGGAAGAGGCAGGCGGCGACAGCCGCGGTTTTTATTCTGGCTCCTGACTCCTGACTCCTGACTCCTTCTCAATTCCTAGTTTCGCAATAATCTCATCAACGACCGAGTACGGGTCGCGGCGGCGTTCGGCGACCGCGATGGCCTCGCGCCGCAACGCCTCGCGGTTGTCCCGCTGATTCAAAGCAGCGCGCAACAGGCGGTCGCGCAGCAGCTCGATGATGCGATGCTCGGCGACGCTGGCGCGGCGGCTGGCGCCTTGCTCGCGGTGCGCGGCGACAAACTCGTCATAGCTCGCAACCGCATCGGCGAGCGCTGCGATGCCGTTGTTTTCCGTCGCTACAGTCTTAACAATAAGCGGCTTCCAACCGTCGGGCCGTTCCGATATCGACAACAACTGTTCCAGCTCGCGCTCTGTCCTGAGAACCCCGTCGCGGTCGGCCTTATTGATGGCGAACACGTCGCCAATCTCCATGATTCCAGCTTTGATGGCTTGAATATCATCGCCCATTCCGGGCACCAGGACGACGACTGTGACATCTGCCGTCTTGACAATGTCAACCTCGTCCTGCCCGACGCCGACCGTTTCAATGATGACTTTATTATACCCCGCGGCATCCAGTATCGCTACCGCATCAACGGTGGCGCGCGCCAGTCCGCCGAGATTGCCGCGCGCCGCCATGCTGCGAATGAAGATGCCGGCGTCGGTGGCCATCCCTTGCATGCGTATGCGGTCGCCGAGAATGGCGCCGCCCGTAAACGGGCTCGACGGGTCTACGGCAATGATGCCGACGCGCTCGCCGCGGGCGCGATAAGCGGCGGCCAGCCGGTCAACCAGCGTGCTCTTGCCGGCGCCTGGCGCTCCGGTAATGCCGACGACCAGCGCATGACCGGTGTGCGGGAAGAGCGCTTTCAGCAGAAGCGCCGCTTCTGCGTGACCGTCTTCGACTGTGCTGATGGCGCGCGCGATGGCCCGCTTGTCGCCGCTCAGGATTTTTTCAACCAGTGCCACGCTCATAGAGTGACGAGTGACGAGTGACGAGTGACGAGTGACCAGCGAACTACGAATCCTTCTTGCCACTTGTCACTCGTCACGATTAACTTCTGAGAATCTGTCGCGCGATGACGATGCGTTGAATCTCGCTGGTGCCTTCGCCGATGGTACAGAGCTTTGAATCGCGCCAGTATTTCTCTGCCGGGTAATCTTTGATGTAGCCATAGCCGCCGTGAATCTGCACAGACTGTTCGGCGACGCGCACGGCGACTTCGCTGGAATAGAGCTTGGCCATCGAAGACTCTTTCGTCGTCGGCTTGCCGGCCATCTTCAAAGCGGCAGCGTGATAGGTCAGCAATCGCGCCGCTTCGATCTCGGTCGCCATGTCTGCGAGCTTGAATTGTATGGCCTGGAATTCGGCAATCGCCCGCCCGAATTGATGGCGCTCGCGAGCGTATTTCAAGGCCGCCTCGTACGCGCCCTGCGCGATGCCGACCGCAAGCGCGGCAATCGAAATGCGCCCGCCATCTAACACGTTCATCGCCTGAATAAAACCCTGGCCCGGCTCGCCGATCAGGTTGGCGTCCGGCACCAAGCAATCGTCAAAGATCAGCGCCGCCGTGTCGCTGGCGCGCATGCCGAGCTTGTTCTCTTTCTTGGCGACCTGAAACCCTTTGCTGCCGCGCTCGACGATGAAGGCCGAGATGCCGTGCGAGCCGGCAGCGCGGTTGGTGATGGCCAGCACCACCAGGGTTTCCGCAAACGTCGCGTTGGTGATGAAGTTCTTCGAGCCGTTCAGTACCCAGCCATTGCGCCGTCGCGTCGCCGTCGTGCGCATCGAGCTAGCGTCGGAGCCGGAGCTTGGCTCGGTCAGTCCCCACGCCGCAAACGCATCGCCACGCGCCAGCGGCGTCAGGTACTTCTCTTTCTGCTCGTGGCTCGCGGCGACCAGCAGGTGGCCGGCCCCTAGCGAATTGTGCGCGGCGATGGCCAGGCCGATTGAAGGATCAACGCGCGCCAGCTCTTCAATGATCGTCGCGTATTCGATGTAGCCCAGGCCGGCGCCGCCGTAGGCTTCGGGAACGAGGACGCCGAGAATGCCAAGCTCGGCGAACTTCGGCCGCATCTCGACAGGGAAGTGCGCCGCCTCGTCCCACTCGGAAACGTGCGGCCTCAGCTCGGCTTCGGCAAACTCACGGATGGTTCGCTTAATCTGCTGTTGTTCTTCGTTCAGCTCGAAATCCATCTTTCCTCCGGTACGCTCGACTCGCACGATGGCTCAGGTTATTGCGCGCAATTTCCGACCCATGCGAATTCATCATTGTACACGGCGGAGGCAAAAAAATCATGTGCGGCCAAAGGGGGCGGGCAGTTACGAGCGCGAACGCGGGCGGGCGCCGGGCCGCGCCTTCTTCGGCTTTTTCTTAGGCGGAGATTGAACCGGCTGAAAGAAGCGTTTGACTTCGCCGGGCGTCAGCTCGCGGAACTTGCCGACCGGCAAATCTTTGTCGGTCAGATGGCCAATGCGCACACGGCGTAGCTTGGTCACCGAATGACGGATGCTGTCAAACATCTTGCGGATTTGCTGGTTCTTGCCCTCTTTCAAGATGACCTCGTACCAGTCATTGCCGCCCTCTTTGGTGCGCTCCAACAGGTTGATCACCGCAGGCGCCGTGCGCGACTGGCCGAGCTTGATGCCGCGCCGCAAGCGGTCAAGGTTCTCTTCGCCCGGCGAGCCTTTGACTTTAACGTGATAGACTTTTTCGACCGTGCCGCCTTTGGTCAACAACCGCGTCAGGTCGCCATCATTGGTCAGCACGATCAAGCCTTCGCTGTTGTAATCCAGACGGCCGACGGGATGAATGCCGCGCCGCTTCGACGCCGGCAGCAGGTGGGCGACGATGGTGCGGCCCTGCGGGTCGCTGACCGTCGAAACATAACCGCGCGGCTTGTTGACGAGATAGTATTTCATCTCGCGGTTCAACAACTGCGCGTTGATCAGCTTGCCTTTGACTTTGATGGCATCCGTCTGCGGGTCGGCGCGGGTGCCAAGCTCTGTGACAACGCGGCCATTAACCGTGACCTCGCCGCGCTCCATCATCTCTTCCGCCGCGCGGCGTGACGCGACGCCCGCCGTCGCGATGATCTTTTGCAATCTCTCTTGCGCCATTAATTCTTAACTCGTCATCAAGTCTTCGAAGTCTTCGAGGTTCGGCAGCTCCGACAGGTCATTCAAGCCGAACTGAATCAGAAAGTCATCCGACGTGCCGTACATCATCGGGCGACCGACGACTTGCTTGTGCCCTTTGGCAACAATCAGCCGGCGGTCGAGCAAGGTCTTGATCGCCGAAGTCGAGGTGACGCCGCGAATCTCAAGGATTTCGGGGATGGTGATCGGCTGTTTGTAAGCGATGACCGCGAGGGTTTCGAGCGCCGCCAGCGACAGCCGCGCCGACGGCTGCGATTTCAGATAACGCCGCACATATTCGCTGTATTCGGGCCGCGTGCGTACCTGGTAGCCGTCGGCCAGGCGGCGAATCTCCAGGCCGCCGGCGCGCGCCTGGAACTCTTCGACCAGCGCCTCGGCTGCCGCCTCGATGTCGGCCTTCGATTCGCCGTCGAGAATGGCGGCGAGTTGTTTGACGGTGATTGGCTCTTCGGAAACGAAGATCAGTGATTCGATGATCGGCTTTAATTCCTCAATCGTCATAATGCAGAAAGGGAGCCAGGAGTCAGAAGTCAGAAGTCAGAATGTTTTTCCTCGATTCTGACTTCTTCCTCTCGAATCTCCTGCTCGCGGATCTCCTCTTCACGGATTTCAATTTCGCTGATCTCTTTATCTTGGACTTCTTCGCTTCTGACTTCTGACTCCTGACTTCTGTCTTCTTCAATCGGCTCGCGTCTGCTGATCAAGATGTCGCCGAAAGTCTCGGCTTGCTTCAGGCCGATGATCAATTCCTTGACCATTTCGAGAATGGCGAGAAAGATCAGCACCATCTCGCGCCGCGACCGGGCGTGCTCGAACATCTGGCGGGCGCTAACTTCTTCCCGCTCGGTAATGGCCTCGCGAATCTCGGCGATCTTTTGGGCCATCGTCACCTGCTCGCGCTCGATCTCGATTTCGACGAGCGCCTTCTGGCGGTTCAGCACTTCGCGGAAGACCTCGAAGAGCTGGAAGACGGTCGTCGACACTTCAGGGTTCTCTTCATCGGTTTCAAGCGAGCCGCGCGTGAAGGTCGCCGCCTCGATCAAGGCGCGCTGATGCAGGGCGTTGGCCGCGCCCTTGAATTTTTGATGCTCAAGAAGTTGCTGCACCAGCTCGTTGCGCGGGTCTTCAAGCTCTGCTTCGGGCACATTCGGGTCGCGCGGCAATAGCGTCTGCGACTTGATGTGAATCAACGTCGCCGCCATTAATAAGAAGTCACCGGCGACGGCGATGTCCAACTCGCGCATGGCGTTGAGGTAATCAAGATACTGCGCCGTGATCCGCGCGATGGGAATGTCATAGATAGACACTTCCTCTTTGCGAATCAAAAAGAGCAGCAGGTCGAGCGGCCCTTCAAAGTCAGGCAGCTTGACCTTGTACTGATCGGTGGTTTCAGCGAATTCGGCAGCCACCTCGGCGGGCGCGGCGGATTCGGCTTTGCGGTCAGCGTTTTTCATTCCCAATTCATCTTGATGGCGCGGCGGACTTCCTGCATTGTGCGCCTGGCTTCCTGGCTGGCGCGCGCCGTGCCGTCTTTCAGGATGGCGATCACCTCTTCGGGATGCTCGCGGAGCTGGCGACTGCGCTCGGCAATCGCGCCATAGCGCTCGATGATCGAATCGGCGAGCGCGCGCTTTCGATCTACACAGCCGATGCGGGCGTTGCGGCAATCGTCGTCAAAGCGGTCGGCGGTTTCCCCTGCCACAAAGAAGCGATGCATCTGGCACACGTCGCAATTTTCGGGGTGGCCAGGGTCTGTGCGGCGAATGCGTGTGCGGTCAGTGATCATCAGCCGCGCTTTCTCGCGCACCACGTCGGCAGAGTCTATCAGGTAGATGGCGTTGCCATAGCTCTTCGACATCTTGCGCCCATCGGTTCCGGGCAAGACCGGCACTTCGGTGTGCAAGGTCGCCGGCTCCGGGAAGACCTCGCCATAAAAATTATTGAAGCGGCGAACGATCTCGCGGGTCATCTCGACGTGCGGCGCCTGGTCCTTGCCGACCGGCACGGCGTCGGCTTTGTACATGATGATGTCGGCGGCTTGCAGCACGGGATAGCCGAGAAAGGCATAATTGCCGATGTCTTTTTCGGTGATGTTCTCGCGCTGCTCTTTGTAAGTCGGCACGCGTTCGAGCCAGCCGAGCGGCGTCACCGCCGACAGGATCAAATGCAGTTCGGCGTGTTCGGGCACCGTCGACTGCACAAAGATCGTCGAGCGCTGCGGGTCGAGCCCCGAGGCTATCCAGTCGCTCACCATATCGAGCGTGTTCTGACGGATGGCGCTGGTGTCTGCGTAATCGCTGGTCAGCGCGTGCCAGTCGGCGATGAAGAAAAAGCAGTCATAGTCGCCCGAATCTTGCAGGCGAAGCCAGTTCTTGAGCGCGCCTTCGTAGTTGCCGAGATGAAGATTTCCCGTAGGCCGCATGCCGCTGACGATACGCTTCTTCTTTTGTGGTGTGTCGGACAAGGCAAACTCCCTCGTTTAATTCTAGGCGCCGAGCACGTAGAGCACGGCACTATACACCGGCTTTAGAATCGCATTGAATACGCCGAGAAACATCAACAGGTAAAGCAGGATGAAACCGAATGGGCGAATCTGGTAATAGGCTTCCTGCATGCCGGAAGGCAACATCTCTTCAAGGATATGGCTGCCGTCGAGCGGCGGCACCGGAATGAAGTTAAAGACGCCGAGCAGGACGTTGAGCAAGAGCATGACGCTGAGAAACACCGCGAGCGGGGCCATGAACGCCGCCTGTCCCGCCGCAGGCGTTACCAGCGTGTAATAGCCGCCACTCAACGTCAGCACGCTACTCATTAGCAGCGCCTTGATGATGATGAAAGCGATCACCGCCAGGATGAAATTGCTCAAGGGGCCGGCGGCGCTGACCATAATGTTGGCCTTCGTCTTTTCGCGCCACAGCAGCGGGTTGGTCTGCACAGGCTTGGCCCAGCCGAGCAGCGGGATGCCGCCGATGGCGCTCAGAATCGGGAAAAGAATCGTGCCAATCGGGTCTATGTGAGCAATCGGGTTGAGCGTGATTCGCCCCTGCATTCGCCCCGTGTCGTCGCCGAAGCGCTCGGAAGTCCACGCGTGTGCCGCTTCATGAAAGGACAGCGAAAACAGCAACACGATGAACCAGATGATCAGGTTGCCGATCTGAATTTTTTGTAGCAGTTGTTCCAATCTTTTACTCCCACTCAAGCCGATGCGGGCGTCTGCCGTGGTTGCTGATCGTCATGTCGCTTGCTGGATTAGAAAGGCCAGTAGCCTTCGATGCCGAGAGGCAGGCTATACAATTCGCGATTCGAGGCGACGATCATGCTGCCGTGATCGTCGAAGCATAGGCCGACCAGTCCGATGCCGGCGACAATGATCTCGGCCTCGGCATCCGGCGTAATCTTGACGATGCCGCGATGGCCGCGCCGGCTCGCCGCAACATAGAGGTTCCCTTGTCGGTCAAACGCCATGCCTTGCGGGCGGCCCAGGCCGGTGAAGAAGCGGATCACTTCGCCTTCCGGCGAGATGCGGACGATGCTGTCAAAGCTGGAGAGCGACGGGCCGGAAACGTAGAGATGACCGTCCGGCCCGAACGCCAGATGATAAGCGGCCATGCTCGGTTCGAGCGTCGCAAAGCTCGTCGCCTCGCCAATGTCATTGATGCTGTAGATGGTGCCGCCGCGGTCGCCGACGTACATGCGGCCTGCGTTGTCAAAGGCGATGCCGGTGGCAATGCCGAGGTTGTGGGCAAAGGCTTCGGCTTCCTTGAAAGGCGTGACGCGATAGACCGTGCCGTCGAAGCGGCTGGTGATGTACATCTCGCCGTCGGGGCTAAAGGCCAGGCCCGTCGGGTTGACGATGTCGGTCAGAAACGGCTCGCTTTCGCCATCGGGCGTGATTTTGTAAACCGAAACCGGCACCTTCTGGCCGCGCGTTCCCGACAGCGTCGTGTAGATCGCGCCGTTGTCGCGGTCGTAGGCCGGGTTTGAAACCGGGTGCAGGTTTTCAGCGATCTTTTCACCGGCGACAAATGGGCGGCCTTTGCTATGCTTGCCGTTGGCCGAGAGCGTGATGCTAATCTCGCCCGCCACCAGGTCGCTTGCAGGGATCGGCGCGATGACGCGCGTTGGCGAGCAACTGATGGGGCGCGTGTCGGCGCCGCCGAATTGGACGAGCGCCTGATCGTAGGTCGAAAAGGCAAAGCCCCGGCAGGTGATGATCACCTCGCCGCCTTCGACACCGGCTGCGGGCTCGACACTTTCGATTTCAGGCTGCGCCATCGGTTTGCTCTGATCCTTTCCCCATCAGTGAAAATCTATATTACTTTGAAGCCCGGCGAATGTCCATCAAGACCAAAAACGCCATGCCTGGCGAAAACATGGGAAGGGAAGGGCGTTGGCGAGATAAACGCTATCTGATTGCGAGCTTTGCGGATTTAGCGCATCAGCCGCTCAAGGTCGCTGAGCGCCAGTTCAGCAAAGCTCGCGATCACCATATCGGCGGCGAGCAAGCGTTCGCGCGGGTAGGAATTGGTCACCGCCAGCACCGCCATGCCGGCGCGCTTGCCGGCTTCGACGCCGTGCAGCGAATCTTCGATGACCAGGCACTCGGCGACGGCGATGCCGCCGGCTTGCTGCGCGCTTAACGCCGCGTGAGCTTTTCTGAACGCTTCGGGATCAGGTTTGCCGCGCGTTACGTCCTCGGCGCTCACGATTGCGGCAAAGCAATCGCGCACGCCGGCAAATTCGAGGATCAAGTTGATCTCGTGACTGAGCGCGCCCGATGCAACAGCCATCGTGTAGCGCGCCGCCGCCGCGCGAATGAACTCGGCGACGCCTGGAAAGATGCGCAGGTGTTCGCGCATCACCGGCTCAAGCCGCGCCGCCTTGTGCTCGATCAGCTCGCGCAGCTTGTCCGCGGTCAGCTCTTTTCCATGAGTGTGGAAGGCTTTGGTAAAACAGCCGCGGTCGTCGAGGGCGAGGTATTCGCGAAAGTAGGTCTCTTCGGTAAGCGTGATGCCTTCTTCGCTGAGCGCGCGCTGCAAGGCCGCAAGGTGCAGCGGCTCGCTATCGGCAATCACTCCGTCGCAGTCAAAGATGATGGCTTTTAACATCAGGAGGAAGAAGTCAGGAGTCAGGAGTCAGGAGTCAGAATAAAAACGGAAGCGAGCGTCCGACTTCCTCTTCCATTCTGACTTCTGACTTCTGACTCCTGACTCCCGACTTATTGCTGTGCTTGCTTTTTGGCTTTGGCGCGTTCGGCCATCTGTTTGAGCGCCGTTTCGGCTTCGTCGCGGGTCACTGAGCCGTCTTTGTTGAGGTCGAGCGCTTTGAAGGTGCGCTCGTCGGTCACTTCATCTGCCGTCAGCTTGCCGTCTTTGTTCTTGTCAAACTTGGTGAACAGGTTGGTGACATCGACGCCACCGGTCGCCTGGTTCTGTGCCTCATTCGCCGCCGTGTTGATGGCGCGGAAGAGACCGTTCAGTTCTTCCTGTGATAATTCGCCGTCGTGGTTGGCGTCGAGCGCGTCGAACAGCGTCAGCATCTTGGCGAACTCGTCGCGCGAGATTTTGCTGTCTTTATTGGCGTCGAGGAATTTCGTCAGCGATTCGCCGAAGCCGCGACCGCCGCCGCCGCCGCCCATGCGATTGCGCATTGCGCCCCACTCAGCCTCATCAATAGCGCCGTCTTTGTTGGTGTCGAGACGGTCAAAGAACTGCGGCGGCCCCTGCCACTCGTCTTTGCTGATCTTGCCGTCTTTGTTCTTGTCGAGGTCTTTGAATTCCGGCATCTGCATGCGCATGCCACCGCCACCCGGCACCCCACCCGGCGGCATGTCTTGCGCGTTCGCGATTGAGGTCGCGCCCAGCATCACCGCCATTACAAAAAATAAGCCCAAAAATCTTTTCATTCTGCTTGCTCCTTAAACCTATTCACACAGTCCGACCTAGAAACTGAATCGCATATTCAGCTCGACGCGCCGCGGGCCGCAGCCACCGAAGAAGCCGCCGAAGCCGCCGCCGCCGCCACCCCCGCAGGAGCGGTTGGCGATGCCGAAGAAGGGCGAGGTCAGCACGCCGTTATAATTCCCCGGGTTGAGATGATTGAAGATATTGATGGCGTTGACCCCAATCGTCAGGTTGTACTTGTGACGCGTGTCGCCGCCAAAGCCACCCATCATCATCGGGCCGCCGCCGCCGCGCTGCATCATCATCGGGCTGGCGCCGCCGCCGCGGGTATTGCCGCCGCGATTGTTGCCGCCACGATTGTTACCGCGCTGGTTCTGATTGGATTGCCCGTCCGCCGGCTTCGATTGATTGCCTTGAGCCGCAGCGCGATTACCATAGCTATTGGCCGGCGCCCCGAAGCCGAAGGTCTTCGACAGCGTGAGGTTGGCGGTAATGGCTCCCGGCCCATCGCCATAATTGCGCGGAATGATCTGGTCGCCTAGCTGCGGGTCAGGGTTGAAGACGCCAAAGCGCGTCACAATCGCGCCGGGGTCACCGGGCTGCGCAAACGCCGGGCGGTCAGAGTAGACGTTGTCGCGGTTGTTATCGCGCCCGGTTGTAATGTTGAACGGCCCGCCGCTGCGGATAACGACCGACGGCGTGAGGCGCAGGCTCCACGGCAATGTCACGTTGGTCATCATGAAAAAGTTGTGGCGAACATCGCCCCCGGCGCGGCCCCACTCGGTCGTCAGGTCATAAGGGTTGGCCGGAGTCGAGTAGGCGCCGTCGGCGTTGCTGTGCGTCGAAGCCAGCGTGTAGAAGGCGAAGAAATTGAGCCGCTGATTGATGTTCGCGTTCACGTTGAACACCAACTGGTGGCGCGTCGAAAGGCCGGTAGACTCGAACTGTAGAATTGGCCCTTCGCCGGGGAACGGCAGCACCGCCTGCCCACCAGTAAATCCGAGCGGCGCATTGATGTTGCGCGTCCGCAGCAGGTGGACGCCGCGCATCCAGGTGTAGGTCACCGCGGCAAAGATATTGTGCGGCAACCGCCGTTCATAGCCGATGGTGCTCTGAATCGTATAGGGCGCGTTCAGGTCTTCGGCTTTGATACGAATCGTCGGCTGCACCCGCGACAACGCATTGAAGTTGTCGGGAATCACCGGATAGAAGGCCGGCTGCGGAATCGTGAATTGCTGCTGATGCTCGCCGTCCAGGCGGATCGTGTCCGCCGTGATGCCGCTGTCAAGCTGCGAGTAGAAGACGCCCGCGCCGCCGCGTATCGTGCTCTTGCGCGCCTTGTCGGGATTCCAGGCCACAGCGAGGCGCGGCGCGATGTTCAGCTTGTCTTGCAGGTGCGTCTGGAACTCGCCGCGCAGGCCATACGAAAGGGTCAGGCGCTGCGAGACTTTCCAATCATCTTGCGCGAAGAGGCCGTACTGCCACTGCGAGAAGCCGATGAACGGATCGCCGCGGTTGATCGAAAACTGCGACGCGCGGTATCCGGGAACGCCTGTGACGACGCGCCGGTAAAGCTCGATTGGGCTGATCGGCGTCGCCACGCCTTGCGCGTTCAGCAGGATGTTGCCCTGCGCGTCGCGCTCGAAGTCCCTGCCGAAAACGAAGGTGCCGCCGAAGTTCGAGCGGTTGAGGTTGTCGAACTGCAAGCCTTCGGCGCGCCACCCACCTTTGAAGGTGTGCGATTTGTAGCTGTAGGTCAGCGTGTCCGTGAGGTCGAGGTTGCGGTTGATGTTGTCGGTAAACGCCTGGCTGCCGCCGCCATTGAAGGCGTCAAGCACGTTGATTGCGATAGCGTCCGACAGCGACGCCGAGTTGTTGTTGCGCCGGCTGAGCTGCAAGCGCAGCTCATTAACGGCATGCTCGCTGGCAATCGTCGTCAGCGAAAAACGGAGCGTGTCCTCGCTTGAGGATGATTGCGTCGCCCGCTCCGGCAAGGCGAAGCCGCCACCGTTGGCCCGCTGTGATTCGTTGGTCGAACGCCGGTACTGAAAGCCCAGCGTATGCTTGCTATTGAGCAGATAGTCGGTGCGGATCGAGAAATTCAAGCCTCGCGTCGGCGTCAGCAGCGTCGCGCTGAACGGCTCTGGCTGCAAGGTCACGGGGTTGAGCACGATGGCGTTGACGATATCGTTGCCGTCGTTCTCGAACCTCTGGAAATCGAAGAAGAAGCCAAGACGGTTGTGGATGATCGGCCCGCTGAAGTTACCGCCGAAGCGCCGCGTTTGGAGGGGCGCGCGGAAGTTTGCGAACGGGTCGCGGGCATTCAACGACTCGTCGTTGAAGTTCATATTGAAGCCGCCGTGATAGGTGTCCGTTCCCGGCTTGGTGATGATCTCGATGCGCCCATGACCGGGCTCGGAAAATTCCGCGGAGTAGGGATTCTGATTGATGTTGATCCGCAGAATGGCTTCTTTGGGCGGCAGTTGGCCGCGCTCGCGGAAGCCGCCGACATAGACCGCCGCGTCGTCAACACCGCCCGCCGCGCCCGCCATCTGCTTCAAAGTTTGCAGCAGCTCGTCCGGGTCATCGGGCAGCGCTTCAAGGTCTTTTTCGGTCAGCGTGATCGCTGACAGATTGCGGTCGGGGTCGGTCGAAACGCCGGGCGCGTTGTCTTTTACTTCGACCTGATCGGTGATCATGACGGCGAGCTTGACGTCGAACGGGTCTTTGCGTTTCTGCGTCAGATCAATCTGTTCGACGAACTTCGCGAAGCCTTCGACTTCGACGGTCATCGTATAAACGCCGGGCGCTACGCTGATGCGATAGCGGCCCGTGGCGTCCGCCGTCGTCGTGTAATGATGGCCCTGCCCGTCATCGAGCGTGATGGGCGCGGCGGCGATGTAGGCGTTCTGTTCGTCAATGATGGTGCCGCGCAGCTCGACATTCGCCTGCGGCTCGCCTTCGTCGGCAAAGGCGATGACGGTAAGATTCGTGAGCAATGAGAGCAAAATCAGTGATGCGGTAACAAGTCTCTTCATAGTCTTCATACATCCTGTCGATTCTCTGTTGCCGGACCCACAGCGCCGGCCTCAAGTAGGGGCTCTACTTCTTGTGCCTTTCTTTCTCTTCCTGCTGCATACGCTCGCGCTCGCGGTCCTTTTCTTTAAACATCTCTTCGACCTTCGGCAACTGGCTTTCGGTTAGCACGGCGCGAATCTCGTTGCGCGTCTGCTGGCGCAGGGCGTCGAACTTTGGCTCGAACGGCTTCAACAGCGGGTCGGTCTCTTTGCGAATCTCCGCGTATTTCTCGCGGTTGTTATCGAGAATCTGGCGAATCTGCGTCTTCTGCGCCTCGCTCAGGCTGACCTTCTCATCGATGCGCTGGATGATGCCGCCGGCGCGGTCGTGCGGGTCTACTTTTTCAGGCGCGTTGCTGGTGAATTTTTGATAGAGGTTCAGCGACAGCGCCCCCGCCGCGAAGCCGATGACGAACACCGCGGCAATGACGAGGCGCGCTTTGGCCTGGCTGCTGGTCTTACTTTCCATTTTTCTTCTCCTCACTGGCCATCACGCTATCGAGCGCGTCATCAACCGACGGCGACGGGTCATCGAACAATAGCGGCATGGTGCCTGCGATCTGTTGACTGCCCTTCGGCGCGGTGATGCTCCAAAGGAAAGTGGCGCCGATGATCAGCAGCAGCAGCAAAGCCATGGCCGGGATCAACTGCCGCGCCGTGACGAAGAGCGCCGCCGTCCACGATTCGTCGGCGCGCTCGACCGCCGGCTCGCCGCGGTGAATGCGCGCGCGCACCGCCTTGAAGAAATCTTCGTCGGGCGCGGGCATGTCGCTGGCCGCCGCCGCGTCGAGCGTCGCGCGGCTAAGCGCAAGCAGCCTGTATTCCATCGCGCAGCCGTCGCAGGTTCCGAGGTGCCGTTCGACGGAGGCGCGCTCCGCGGCGCTCAGCGCCTGGCGGATGGGCACGACGCGCGCCTCCTTGACGGCGAGCAGCGCCGGCAATTGTCGGCGCGCTCCACGACAGGTGATTGTCTCCTGATAGGCCATCTTCTGACTCATTGCTTACTCCTCTGCATGCGCTCCCCACTGAGGATCAGTCGCTTCATCGCGTTGCGCAACACGCGGCGCGCCCGGAAGGCGCGAACTTTGACTTTCGACTGACCCCACCCTGTTAGTTCGCTAACTTCTTTGACCGAGTAACCGTCGCGGTCAATCAGCACCACGACGAGCCGGTCTTCCGGCTCCAGCTTGGCAAGCAAGCGGTCGGCAATCTCGCTGGCGTCGCGCTGGCGCTCTTCCGAGCGGTGCCGCGCCCGCGCCGTTTCGAGCATCTGCAACTCCAGCCAGTCGTCCTCTTCCTGAGACTCGTGCGGCGTCTGCTGTTCGCCGCGCCGCCGCTGCGCCCGCAGTTGGTCGTAGCAGGCGTTGACGGCGATGCGCGCCACCCAGGCTTCAAACGAGCGCCCCAGCGTGAAGGTCGCCAGCGAAAAGAAAGCCTTGGCAAAGACCTCCTGGGCGATGTCTTCGATCTGGTCACGGCGGCGGAAGAAGCTGCCGATGATGGCGAAGACGCGCGGGCTGTAGCGGCGCACCAGGACTTCAAAGGCGTCGTGATCGCCTGAGAGGCTGCGCTCGACAAGCGCGTCTTCGGCCGGGTTGACCGGCTCGCGCACCTCCAGTGCTTCGACGTCGGAAGGCGCAGCCTCTTCGGGCGGCGGCGACAACGAGTAAACCTCGTCGCGCGCCCCGGCAGCCATGCCTGGGACCGCGCTCTGCGCGCTGCGATGATCGCCCTTTCGCAAAATCCACTCCACTGGTTGGGGCAGGGTGATGGTCGCTAACTGGTTGACGGCGCTAACGACTGCGCCAAGGCGCTTTGGTCAAGCCAAAGCCCTGAATGAACGCTTTTACGTCAACTCCGTTCAGCCTTTTGCCAATCGCAGCGCCTCTCCGCGAACTTCTCTGGCAAAGAGCCGTGATAACCGAGCTTCTCGATTACCACTGCATAAGACGCGCGGGCGGCGCAACCGGTTACTAAAAATGTGTTGCCCCGTTTTGTATCCAACTGCCATGTTAGCAGATTGGGGAGGGCCGTGGAGAGCAAAAGCGCAGGGTTGAGCAGGTGCGGGCCAGGGTCCGCGACTCAGTTGCTGCCGAGCGCGGCGTTGATCTTTTCAATCACCCCTTCGACCTCGGCGCGGTTCGGCGCTTGCGGCACGTCTATCAGGTACTGCCTGAAAGCCTGCCGGGCCGCCGGATATTTCTTCTCCGCGAAATAGACCTGCCCGAGCATCAGTTGCGCGCCACCCATCTGCGCGCCGCCCAGGCGGTAGGCCGCCAGCAGCGCCCGTTCGGCCCCGTCCAGCTCATTCATTTGCAGCAGCGCGCCGCCCAGTTGCAGGTGAATTTTCGGCGAATCGGGCAGGGCTTCCGCGGCCAGTCGCAATTCCGCCGCCGCCGCCTTGTAGTCTTGCTTCTGGTTCAACAGCAGACCGAGCTTGTAATGCAGGTCGCCTGCCGCTTCCTGGCCGGCTTTATTGACGCCGAGCGCGGCGCGATAATGCGCCTCCGCCTCGTCCGTCTGGCGGAGCGCGACCAGCGCATCCGCCATCGCGATGTGCGCGTCGCCGATGGTCGGGTTCTCCTTCAAGAGCGGTTCGAGCAAGGTCACGGCTTCGCGGTTCTTACCGCGCCGCGCCTGAATCAGCGCCAGGTTCAGGCGCGGATGATAAACCCGCGGCGCGACCTTCATAGCGCGCTCAAACATCTGCGCTGCCGGTTCCAGGCGGCCCGCTCGCATATAGATCACCCCGAGATCGTTCAGGGCGCGAAAGTAGTTCGGGTATATTTTTAGAGCGCGTTCGAGGCCGCGCACCGCTTCGTCAAACTGTCCGTTTTGGTAAGCGCGCCATGCGGCCTGATAGACTTCGCGGGCGTTGTCGGGCGCGAGGACATCGAATTCGGCGAGATCGACCACTCCGGCGGGCTTGGGCGCCGGGCGGCGCAGCGGCAGCAGAAAGACCGAAATGTAATACACGCCATACTCTTTGAAGCGCGTCGTGGTCGTCGCGTAAGAGGTGCCGTCGCTGGTGACCGTAAGCTGATAGCCGGCGTCGGATTTCATGCCGAGGACGCGCGACAGCAGGAACTTGCCCTTCGAGTCTGAAAAGAAGGTCTCGACCCGCCCGGCATCGCTTTCGAGCGTAAAGCGAATCTCATGCGTCGGCAGCGAGCCGTCGGGCATGAAGAATTGGATGGATGGCGGCGCGCCTCCGGGGCCACCGCCGCGCTGTGCCCAGGCGGGGCAGGCCGTCAGCAAGAGGCACAGGGCTGCCAGCAGCATCGGTCGCGCTTGGGATTTTGAGAGCATCAACCACCTCCTGTGGGTGCGCCTTCGATCTGTCAATGATCGCCCAGGGTTGATCCGACCTTATCACAAATCCGCGTCGGGCGGAATCGGTTTGCGGCCTCGCGGTCAATTGACGAACGCAAGCGCAGGGGTGAAAATCAAGGCGCATGTCAGAGGAAATTATTGAAGCAATGGCCGCCGTTGCGCGGCAGCTCGAAGAGCAGTTGAAGTTCTATCGTGAGATCGGCGTCACCGAGATCGGCGATTCGCTGCCTGCCGCGAAACCGGCTGTGGAGGCCGGCTTTGCGGTTCCAACGAAGATATCGGTCGCCGATCCGACGCCGCCGGAGATCAATGCTGCCAGGCAGGAGCCTATGCCAAAGAAGAAAGACGCGCCCGGACAGGCTGCGCTGTTCGGCGACCTCGAGCCGACCGACGAAACCACGCCCGCCGCTCGTCCGCTGCCCGTCATCCACTCACAAGACCCTTCGCTTGAGGCGATCCGCGAAGAGATTGGCGAATGCACGCGCTGTAAGCTGCATGAGCATCGCACGCACATCGTCTACGGCGAAGGCGACTCGCAGGCCCGGCTGGTCTTTGTCGGCGAAGGTCCGGGGGCCGATGAGGACGCCACCGGGCGGCCCTTCGTCGGTCGCGCCGGCCAATTGCTCGACAAGATCATCGCCGCCATCGGCCTGAAACGTGAGCAGTGCTACATCGCCAACGTCGTCAAGTGCCGCCCGCCCGGCAACCGCACGCCGGAGCGCGACGAAGTCGCCACCTGCGAGCAGTTCCTCTTCCGGCAGCTCGCCTTCATCAAGCCGCAAGTGATCGTCGCGCTCGGCTCGCCGGCTTTTCAATGCCTGCTGCGGACGAAAGACACGATCACGCGGTCACGCGGCGAGTGGCGCGACTGGAACGGCATCAAGGTGATGCCGACCTTTCACCCGGCCTATCTGCTGCGCTCGCCGGATAAGAAGCGCGAAGCCTGGGAAGATATGAAGAAGGTGCGTGATTATCTGGGCACGCTCGGCGACTGACGGCGCGCACACTGCCGCCGAAAAGGCGGCCAGGCGGGTGGACGGACGCAAATGGTTTGTGAGGCGAAGGGGCTAAGCGAGCGGCGCGTGAGCGTGCGCGGACGACGCACGCATCCTCAGGAAACAATCCCGGCAATAAACCGGGCGTCCCTGGGTCGGGCGAAACGGCACGGTCGTCTCGACGGCGCACAAGGCGCAGCGCACCAGGACTTCGACGCGCTCGCGCGGGAACGGCTGTCCGAAACTCGCCATGTTGGCGGCGATCCGCTCATTTTTTTTCGTCTTGCAGCCTTTGCAGCGCTTCGGGTCGTTCTTTAAGCCCTTGTCGGCAAAGAATAGCTGCTCGCCGGCCGTAAAGATAAACTCTTCGGCGCAATCTACGCAGTTAATGACCTTATCCTTGTATTCGTACACTTTGGGCCTCCTACTCCTTGATCCAACCGGTCCGTCCTCAGGGAAAGTAATCTGGTGTGAGAGGGTTTCATGAGCGGCAGGCGTGAGCTGAATCTGCTGATACCCCTCCCAGGTGACTGACCCTTTAATTTCTCGTTCGATGTTACCTCGATTAATTTTCGGAGCGACTGCTACGTATGACTGCGTAAATAATCAACCTAAGTGGCTGCCAGCCATTATCGCTTTATTTGCCTGAGTGTCAAGAAAATTATCACGTTTCCCCGGACCGAATTGCCATTTTGTAGAGTAGTCAAAATTCCCAAACCGTGACGGGATTGCCACATCGAGAAAAGGGGCGAGCGGCGGCGTCGGGCGCGGCATTTATTATTGACTTGGCCCGGCCACTCTGGTACTTTGCCGGCAGTTGCAGCAATCAAGTCTGCCCCCGAAGTCCGGTTCATTTCGCTCCCCGCAAACTCGAAGGAGTCGCCATGAGAATCATTGCCCGCGTCGCCGTCCTAGCGGCGGTGTCGCTTGTGTGGCTGGCGCTGCCGGCCGCCTCGCAGCAGCACGGCACCGACCAGGCCGATCCCATCACCAGAGGCACAGACGTCTATTGCACGGGCTACATTGCCGACGTCATGCCGAGCACGTCTTTGCAGATCATCGGCGCCGAGCAGGAGAACATGAAGGTGACGTTCGCGCAGGGCGATGTCGTCTTTCTCAACCGCGGCCGCGGCGCCGGCATCCAGCCGGGAGCCGCCTATTTCATCATCCGCCCGCTCGGCGAGTTCAAACACCCATTCAACAAGAAGAAGATGGGCGTCTATGTCCGCGAAGTCGGCTTGCTGCGCGTCCTCGAAGTCCAGGATCAGACCGCCACGGCGCAGATTCTGGTGTCGTGCGACACCGTCGAGTTCGGCGACCTGCTGCGTCCTTATGAAGAGATCGCGCCGCCGGTGGCGCGCGAGTCGCGGCCGCTGCCGCGCTACGGCGAAGGCACGAACGAGACCAAAGGCCAGATCATCATGGCTCCGGGTTTTCATGAACACCTTTCGGCCAATCGCGTCGTCTTCCTGGACCTGGGGCGGCAACAGAACGTCCAGCCGGGCGATTACTTCACGATCTACCGGCAGACCGGCCCGACCGAAGGCATCACCCAGACGCCGAAGACCGACATCGTCCGCAAGCGCGATAAGGATTTCGGCAGCGACCGCTATCAGGGCGGCGAGTATTCGGTACAGGCGACCAACAAACCGCTCGAACAGATCATGAAAGAGCGCCCGTCCATCCCGCGCCGTGTGCTGGGCGAGATGGTGGTGCTGAAAGTCGAAAACCATACCTGTGTCGCGATGATCACGCGCACGACCGCTGAAGTGACCATCGGCGATTTCGTCGAACGCTCTAATTAAGCTGCGAATGGCCGGAGCCGCAATCTGCCGCTCCGGCCCTCCCTTCCTGTTTGCCTGCTCGCCAACCCCGCCTGACGGCGGCCTTTTCCCCGGCGACTGCTCGTCACGGCAGGGAAAGCCCTAACCTATGATCAATTCACAAAGCCGCTTTGCGACGACTGACTGAATGTCTATAATGAGGCTTATTCACTGTGCGTGGAGGACTGAAACATGATGCGAACCAGGAAGCTGATTGCCACCCTGGCAGTCTTTTGTTTGTTGACGGGTTTCACTGCGAGCGCGCCGGCAGGCGTTCAGGATAAAGACAAAAAGGGAAAGAAGGATAAGGCGGACAAGGCAGATAAGGCCGACAAGAAAGCAAAGAAGGACAAAGACGACGCGGATCAGTCGCCGGCCGTGAGCGACCGCGAGATGCGCAACGTCTTATGGACGGAGCCGACAAACATCGAAAGCCTCGACCTGTTTAACGGCCCGGGCGGGGCCGACGGCGCTCCCGACCCGCAGGGCAAGTTCACCTTCGAGAAGCGCAGCAGTTCCGGCACCTCGGAAAAGATTCAAGTCGCGGACGACAAAGGCCGCAAGTGGACGGTCAAATTCGGCCCCGAAGCCAAGCCCGAAACCGCCGCCTCGCGCATCGTCTGGGCCGCGGGCTACCACGTTGACCAGGATTACTTCGTCAAGCGCACGCACATCGAAGGGCGCGGCGGCTTCGACGTCTGGGACGTGCGCTTCGAGCGGCGCGACGACGGCTATAAAGAAGACGGCCTGTGGTCGTGGCACACGAACCCGTTTATGGGCACACGCGAGCTGCAAGGGCTGAAGGTTTTGATGGTGCTGTTGAACAACTGGGACTTGAAAGAGGTCAACAACAAGATCGTCCGCGCCGGCAAAAAGAGCGGCGGCGACCGCGATGCGAAAATCTATTACGTCGCCGACCTCGGCGGCACGCTCGGCTCGACCGGCAGCTTTTTCACCAAGCTGCCTTTCTTCGGCAACGCCCCGGCGGGCAGCAAAGGCGAGCCTGACGCTTATGCCGGCCAGATGTTTATTGATGGCGTGAAAAATGGGCAGGTAGTCTTTCATTACAAAGGCAAAGACCCGAAGGCGCTTGAAGGCGTGACGGTCGAAAACGCTCGCTGGATGGGCGAGCTGCTGGGCCGGCTCTCGGACAAGCAACTGGCCGATGCCTATCGCGCCGGCGGCTTCACAGATGCCGAGATCATCACCTACGTCAAAGCGACGCGCGCCCGCATCGATCAACTCAGAAGCCTCAAGTAGGGACCAGGGACCAGGGGCTAGGGAGGGGAGGCGGAAGACAGGTGATCTCTAAGCTCCGTTAGGAGCGGGATGTTTATAGTCGTCGCGGCCCCAAAAACCTCAAGCCCCGTAGGGGCGCAATGTCGAGATTGCGTCCCTACGGGGCTTGATCCCTTTCGGGGTCTGTAACTATAAATATCGCGTCCCTACGGGACTACTGCCAACTGCCAACTGCCAACTGCCGACTGGTAACTGATAACTGACAACTGCCGCCTGCTTCCTGCCTACTTCTCCCCTGCCTCGACTTTCGCAAACCATAAATCCTTCGGTGTGATGAAGGGCGAGAGCAGGTGCAGGGTAACGCCTTCGAGGTTGGCGCGGTGCGCCACAAAGCTGCGGCGGTGCGCCAGGAAGGCGCACGGCGCGTCTTCGAGCAGCAGGCGCGTGACTTCGCCATAGAGCGCCTCGCGCTGTTCGCGGTTCATCACCGAGCGCGCCTCGTTCGTCAGGCGGTCGATCTCTTCGTTGACGTAGGCATTGATGAACAGCTCGCGGTTGTGCGAGTTGAACAGGACGTAGGTGAAGTTGTCGGGGTCGGGGTAATCGGCGTACCAGTCGCGCCCGGCAATCGGCACCATGCGCAAACGCAAGGCGCGCTGCATCTCGGCCTGCACGACATAACGGAACTCTGCGCGGATGCCGACCTCGGCGAGATCGTCTTTCAAGCACTCGACGTTCGGGTTCACCGATTGCGGCCACCATATCTCCGTATCAAAGCCGCCGGCGTAGCCGGCCTCTTCGAGCATGGCCTGCGCCCGCTCCGGGTCATACTCGTAGCCGCGCAGGCTTGAATCATACCCCAGTACGCCCGGCGGAATTGGTCCGGTCGCCGGCTCGGCCATGTTGCCATACACGTCGCGCAAAAACTTCTCGCGGTTGATGGCATAACAGATCGCCTGGCGCACGCGCTTGTCGGCAAACGGCGGGCGCTCGCAGTCAAAGACCAGCATGCGCGTCTGCAACTGCACCGCTTCGAGCAGGTGAACCTCGTCCGGCTGCGCCCGCAACTCGGCAAGGCTCGTCAGCGGCAAGTCGCTGACGTAATCCACCTCTTTGCGCAGGAAAGCGTCGAGTATCTCTTCGGCGCTCATGTGGAACTGCACGGTCAGCCGATCCACATAAGGCAGCTCGGGGTTCCAGTAATGCGTAAAGCGTTCGAGCAAGACTTCGTGGCCGACGACCGGCTCGACGACGCGGAAGGGGCCAGAGCCGACGGGCCGCAGGGCGAAATCCATCGCCGGGCGCTCGACCTCTTCGCGCGGCACCACCGAGCAGTAATCCATGCAGAGCGTCGCCAGAAAGAAGGCCATCGGCTGAATCAACTCGATCTTGATGACATGCTCGCTGCTGACCGTGATGCCGGCCACGGTCTCGCTCTCGCCGCTGATGAACTGATCGGCGCCGACGATGGGGCGGAAGACCCAGGCAGCGGCGTCTTCGTTCTGGCGCATCTGGCGCTCGAAGGAATACTTCACGTCGTCGCCGCGCACCCGCCGCCCATTGTGAAAGCGCGCCGCTTCGCGCAGGTAGAAGGTGTAAACGCGGCCGTCAGGCGAAATCTCCCAGCGCTCGGCAATGCCCGGGCGGATGTCTGCGCGCTCGCCGAACTGCACCAGCCCTTCAAAGACGTTCGACATCACCTCGATGCGCGAGATCGATGAGAGCGTCGCCGGGTCGAGCGCCAGCGTCGAGGTCCGCAATGCGAAGCGCAGATGGCCGCCGCGCTCAGGCACCGGCAGCGAGAAGGCTTCGACTTCGCGGTTGAGCAATTCGGCCTCGCGCACCAGCAGATCAACCGCGCTGTTGATGCCGGAGATCGATGCTTGATTGCGCCCGACGACTTCTTTGATGGTCTCGATGGCGCGCAGCACCTGATCGGTGCCGGCGGACTGCTCATTCGACGCCTGGCGAATCTGCTCGACGACCATCGTCAGCTCTTCCATGGCCTGAGCGATGTATTTCGACACCTGCGCCTGCTCGCCTGTGGCGCGGCGCACCTGCTCCGTCAGCTCGCTCATGTGCAAGGCGCGCTCGCCGATGTGGCGCGAGGTGAGCGCCTGTTCGCTGGTGGCGCGCTCGATGCCGCGCGCCTGCTGGCGCACCAGCTCGACGGCTTCAAGCACCGTGTGGCTCTCGGTCGCCTGCACGGCGGTGGCGTCGGCAATCAGGCGGATGCGGTCAGAAGCGGCGTTGGTCTTGACGCGAATCTCCGCGAGCAGCTCTGAGGCGCGTGAGGCCAGCTCGACGCCTTCGTCGGCGCGCTCGCCGCCGACCGCAACCCGCTCGATGGCCTCGGCGACCTCTTCACGCACCGCCTTGATCATGTCTTCGATCTCGCGAGTCGAGGCAGCGGTGCGCTCGCTCAACTCTTTGATCTCGTCGGCGACGATGCGAAAGCCGCGACCCTGCGTGCCGGCCTGCGCCGCCAGTATCGCGGCGTTCAAGGCGAGCAGGTGGGTGCGGTCGGCAATCTCGTTGATGACGTGAGTGACTTCGCCGATCTGTTCCGAGCGCCTGCCGAGCCGTGTGATGGTATCGGTGGCGGCGTCAATCGCGCCTTTGATGTTGCTCATGCTGGCGGCGGTGTCGGCGACCACCTGGCTGCCGGCGTCGGCGGAGCGCGCCACCTCGTCTGCCAGCACCGTCGTTTCGTTCACCGATTCGCCGATGCTGCGCGTCGAGCTGTCAATGGCTTCCATCGCGCCGGCGGTCTTCTCGGCGGACTCGGCAAGCGCCTCGGTCGATTCGGCAACCTTGCGTATGCTGACGGCCATCTCTTCGATGGCCGAGGCGGTTTCTTCGACGAATTGCGCCAGCTCGCCAGCGTTTTCCGAGACCTGATTGATGGAGGTCGCCATCTCCATCACCGAGGTCGAGGTCGATTGCGAGAGGTTCGACAGCGTGCCAAGGCTGCCGCCCACGGAATGCATCGAAGCGTTGATTTCCGAGATCGAGCTTGAGGTTTCTTCGACCGACTTGGCCTCATCGATGACGCCTGCCGAGAGCGTCTGCGTGCCGCGCAAGACTTCGCCGACCACCGTTTCGATTGAATCGGCGGCGCGTTGCAGGCGACCGACGATGTAGCGCAGGCGGCGGGCGAGACCGTCGAGGTTATGGAGCAACTGGCGATCTTCGCCGACCGCCGATGTGCCGTTAATCCGAAATGTCAGATCGCCCTGCGCGATGCGGGTCAGCGCGTCGAAGATGTCTTGACCGGCGGGTTGTTGAGCGGCGCTGGTCGTGGGCTTCACGGCCTGGTTTTCGGGGTCGGTTGATGTGTTACGGATCTTGCTCATAGCGGTACGTTGAACGCCAGCAGCGTCCTAATGGTAAAGGCACGGCGGCTGTGCCGCAAGGCAAAAGGCAAAAGGGGCAGGGTCTATTCATTCTCGAATAACCATTGGGGATGAACCGCCAAGACGCCAAGACCGCCAAGAAAAGCTCTGTCTTCTCTTGGCGGTCTTGGCGTCTTGGCGGTTTAAGTCCGGAGAATGAATAGACCCTGGCAAAAGGGGCGGACGCCTCGCGGCAGTTTATTTTTGCCTTTTGCCCTTTGCCTCTTGCCTTTGGCCTTCTAAGTAGGGGTCGGCGCGCGCAATACTATTGCGTGGCAATGGCTTCCATCTTAAAATGGATTCGCCCTGCCCCTGTATTGATCCCCGGTATAGCATGATCGTGGCTACCGCTCCCTGTAGTCCATCACTTCAGGTTTCCCGGTGCAAGGACAGCTCGGCGCAAAACTCGTCACCGATCTCATCCGTGAAATCGCGCAGAAGCAACATAACGGCTTGTTGCGCCTGACGCGCGGCAAATCGATCAAAGCCATCTTCTTCGAGAACGGTGAGCCGAAGTTTGCCATCAGCAACCTCACCGGCGAACAGCTCGACAACCTGCTGGTCAAACAATCCCTGGTCACCGCCGCTCAACTTGAAGCCGCCAAAGCCCGCGCCGGCAAGGTGCCGCGCCTGGCCCGCGAGCTGGTTGACATGGGAATCATCAGCCCCGAAGTCATGCGCAAAGCGGTGCGCGAGCAGGTGATGGAAATTATCCTGTCGCTGTTTGAATGGACACAGGGCGATTACCAGCTAGACGAGCGCATCCGCGCCGCTCACGATTACACGCTCGACATGAGCGCCGCCGACGTCCTCCTTGAAGGCTCGCGGCGCATGGCGCGAAACCAGCAACTGGCCGACGCCATCGCGCCGCCCGACGCCGTGTTAATGCGCGGCCAGATGAACGGCGGGCCAATCGATTCGGGAATCTTGCTGCCGGTCGAGAGTTACATCCTGTCGCGCATTGAACAACCCATCGCCGTGAGCGATGTCGGCATGTTGAGCGGGCTTGCCGACGAGGACGCGCACCGCGCGGTCGTGTCGCTGATCGCCGCGGGCTTCCTGAAACTGGTCGGCGACGACCGCGATGTGACCGAAGAGGCGGTGCAGGAGGCGGACGAAAACTCCGACCGGCTACGCCAGGAAGTCGGGCGCAAGCTCCACTTCTTTTCGCAGGCCGATTTCTACGAAGTCCTCAGCGTCAGCCGCAACGCCTCGACCGCCGAGATCAAGGCGGCCTATTACCAGCTCGCCAAGAAGTTTCACCCCGACCGTCACCGGCAGCCGGGCTATACGGAGCTGAAGCCGCAGCTCGACGCCCTCTTCTCGCTGATCACGCAGGCTTACCAGACGCTCAGCGAAGCGTCGCAACGGGCCGTCTACGATACACGTCTGAAGAAACCGGCAGCCGCCTTCCAGACGACGCCGCTCAAGCCGCCGCCGGCCTTCGTCAACGAGCCACTCGCCCAGAAGTCAGAGCCGAAGGCTCAGCCGAAGCCCGCGCCGGTCCCCCTGTCTGTGCCGCTGCCGCGACCGATACCGAGCGAGTCGCTGCGCTCGCGCGCCGATATGAAGCCGCCGAGCGGCGACCTCGGTCGCCCGTCTGCCGCCGCTGCCACAAGCGAGCCGCTGCCACAGACCGTCAGGCCGCAGCCCACGCCTGACGAAGCGCCCGCGACTGATGCGGCCAAACAGGCCAACGGCAACCACGCCAATGGCAACCACGCCAATGGCAACCAGGCTAACGGCAACCAGGCGCAGCTGGCCGAGCATTATTTCAACCAGGGCCGCGCCCGTTATGAGCGCAAGGAATATCACGCGGCTGTGCATCTGCTCCGCGAATCCGTGAAGCTCGATGGCAGCAAGCCGTCTTACCACTTTCACCTCGGCATCGCGCTGCTGCGCAACCCGCGCACGCGCCGCGAGGCCGACGAGCATTTGCAGCGCGCCGCCGAACTGGAGCCTTACAACCCGCAGATTCGCATCAAGCTGGGGAACGTCTATAAAGAGGTAGGGCTGCCAAAGAAGGCCGAAGCCTTCTATCGCGCCGCCTTGCAAATCGACCCGGACAACCGTCACGCCCGCAAAGAGCTGTCGATGCAACCGGCCAAGAAAGCCGCGGAAGGCCCGATCTGGAAAAAAGACCTCGGCTCATTCGCCAAGAAGATTTTCAAAAAGTAGTCAGGAGTCAGGAGTCAGAAGTCAGGAGGCCGTTCTCAGTCCCGTAGGGACGCGATGTTTATAGTTACAGACATCGAACAGGACGAAGCCCCGGAGGGACGCAATCTCGACATTGCGTCCCTCCGGGGCTTGAGTGTTTAAGCGCATCGGTAACTATAAACATCACGCTCCTAACGGAGCTTGGCGCCGCGCTGACAACTACCTACTGCCTACTGCCTACTGCCTACTGCTTCCTGACTCCTGCCTACAGTCTGTCAATAATGTTTGCGATGCGGCGGATGCCGCCGATCAGCAGTACGGCGATGGGCGGATAAAGGAATGCGCCGATCAAGGTGCTGACGGGGAAGTGCGGCGCGTAACGGCCCGGCAGCAGCTTGCTGACGACGTAGCCGAGACCCAGCGATACGCAGTAGCCGCAGACCAGGAAGCAAAGCGCCGCCGTGCGGCTGATGGGCTTGTCGGGCGGCGCTTCGGTTTTGCCGAAGACCGAGGTCATCTGCGGCGGCTCGTGGTAGGTGTAGCGCGCCAGCACCAGCGAAAGGTTCTTGACCAGGTAGACCAGCCCGTAAATCGCCAGCGCGATAATTCCGACGCGCCCGAGGAAATTCACCCGATCAATGATCGTCGTCTTGGCCGCCATCACATAAAAGGTAGACAAGAATAGCGGCACGACCAGCAGCACCGCATGAGCCCGCTGCTCGGCTTCCTGGCGCTCGCGCGCCATCCACTCATCAATGATGCGGTCGAAATGGCGTTGCTTGGCGACGACCTCGGCTTGCCGCGAGGCATAAAACGTGCGCTCGGCATCGGCGTACATGCCCTGATCGTACATCCAGCGGCGCTGCGGGTCGCTGAGAATCTGGTAGGCTTCGTTGATCTTGACGAAGCGCGCCTGGGCGTCGTCAGATTGCGATACATCGGGGTGGAACCGGCGCGCCAGGCGGCGGTAAGCCGACTTAATATCGCCGGGAGTCGCCCGATTCGTAAGTCCGAGAATGCCGTAAAGGTCTTCCATACGGGTTGCTGCCCTGTACTGAGAAAGTAGGCGCTCTGCCCTGTGGGCCTGTGACGAAGCTGCTTCGGCAAAGCGGCTAGGGCTTCGGTGACAAGTGATTGGCTGATTCCGAGAAGCTCCGACCTAAAGGCGACCGGCCCGGCGCTGGTCGGTCGCTGACCCTGCGGACTTTTCAATTCTACTCGCCTGCGCCAGCCGACTCAAGACCCCTTTTAGAGGCACGGCGTCGCGGCGTCGCCGGGAAAGGAGAACCATCTGTTAGCCTCTGTCTCTTTCCCTCACCGCGTCGCCGCGTCGGCTTTTCCCTCACCCGTCGCCGTGTCGCCGCGTCGCTCTTCCGCGTCACCCCTTCATCCCCATTCGCCGGCGGGTCGAGGCGGTGTTGATGTGACAGATGGCAGCGGCGAGCGCGTCGCTGGCGTCGAGCGGGCTGGGCGCTTCTTTCAAGCCGAGCAGCAAGCGCACCATCTCTTGCACCTGGTGTTTTTCAGCGCGGCCATAGCCGACGAGCGCCGATTTGATTTCAAGCGGCGAGTATTCGGCGACCTCAAGGCCGGCGCGCGCCGCCGCGACCAGGATGACGCCGCGCACGTGGCCGAGCTTCAGGGCAGTCTTGACGTTGACCGCGTAAAACGTCTCTTCGACGGCGCAGACCCGCGGGCGCAGGCGAGCGATGACCTCTTCGAGCTTTTCGGTGATGATCAACAAACGTTCGGCGAAGGTGAAGCGGGCGGGGGCGCGAATGCCGGCATATTCGACGAGGCGGAGGCTACGGCCTTCGCTCTCGACAACGCCGTAGCCGGTGGTCTCTGATCCCGGATCAACGCCGAGCACGCGGGTCGGGCCGGCAAAGATCACATCGGCCCGACTCGCGCCGGTTGACGGATTGCCCGGCTGATCGCTCAACCGGCAGCCTCCATCTCTTCGGCGGGAATATCAAAGTTAGCGGCCACCGAGGCGACGTCGTCATGGTCTTCCAGAGCTTCGACCAGGCGCAGTACCTGTTGCGCGGTGCCGCCGGTGACGCGAACGGAATTCGTTGGGCGCATGACAATCTCTGCCGACAATGGCTCGATGCCTGCGGCTTTGATGGCGTCTAAGACGGTGCTGAAATCTTCCGGCGAGGTAATGACCTCCCACGACTCTTCATCGCCGCTGACATCTTCGGCGCCGGCTTCGAGCGCCAGCTCCATCATCTTCTCTTCGTCGGCGGCGCTGCTCTCGATGATGATCGCGCCCTTCTTCTGAAACATCCAGCCGACCGAGCCGGTCTCGCCGAGGTTGCCGCCGTTCTTGTTAAACATATGGCGGATTTCGGCGACCGTGCGCACGCGGTTGTCGGTCTGCGCTTCGACGAAGATGGCGACGCCGCCCGGCCCGTAGCCTTCATAGGTCAGCTCTTCGATGGCGGCGCCGGCGATTTCGCCTGTGCCGCGCTTGACGGCGTTCATCATGGTGTCTTTCGGCATGTTCAGCGCCTTGGCGTCATCCATCGCTTTGCGCAGGCGCGCGTTGCCGGCCGGGTCGCCGCCGCCGCGCGCCGCGACCGTCAGCTCTTTGATGAGCCGCGAGAATGCCTTGCCGCGCTTGGCGTCAATCGCGCCCTTCTTGTGTTTGATCGAATGCCACTTGGAATGTCCAGACATAGCTAAATTTCTAACCTCCGTTTCAATGGCGGCGCTTGGCGGCGCTTGTGCGGCCAAAGCCTGAGCAGAAAACAGTAGAGTATAAATCCTTGCTCGTTAAAAAAGTAGTTTGATTGCGGTGTCGCAACTCTCAGGCAGTATAAAATAGGCTTCGCGCCTTCGGCAATCCGTCTTGCTGCTGCAAGCTGGCGGGGTCAATTCATTCACGGGAGATCAATCGCCAAGACGCCAAGCACACCAAGAGAAAGCCGCACGTCTTTGGCATTGGCTTGGCGCTCTTGGCGTCTTGGCGGTTAATCCCCGATCTCTTATGCTAGAATGCTTGCGGACGCGCTTTTCGGTGAAGCGTTGATGACCCAAACCCAGATTGCTGTTTCCCTCTCTCTCTGTCTTCTCTTTACTGGCGTCAACCCGTGGCGGTTGACTCAAAAAGACAGAACCGCCAACAAGCAAAGCACACCCCAGGCCGCTGCCGCGGACACGGCGGTGCGCGTGATGTGGCAGGAGCCGCGCGACCTTGAAAGCCGCGACCTGTTTTACGGCAGCGGCGGGCCGGCCGGCGCGCCCGACCCGGCCAGCCGCTTCAAGTTCATCCGGCGACAGGGCTCGCCCACCGACCCGTCGGAAAAAATCATCGTCGAAGATGAGCGCGGACGCCGCTGGACGGTGAAGTTCGGCCCCGAAACGCGCCCCGAAACCACCGCCGCGCGCATCGTCTGGGCCGCCGGCTATCACACGGATCAAGATTACTTCGTCAAACGGGCGCACATTGATGGGCGCGGCGGGTTCGATGTCTGGAACGTGCGCTTCGAGCGGCGCAATGACGGCTTTGACGATCAGGGCAACTGGTCATGGAAGCAGAACCCTTTTGACAACACGCGCGACCTGCAAGGGCTGAAAGTACTGATGGCGCTGGTCAATAACTGGGACCTTTCTGACGCCAATACCAAGATTGTGCTTGATACCAACGACTCGCAAGGCAGGCTGGTCTATTACATCTCGGACCTCGGCGCGTCGCTGGGGACGACCCACTCATGGCTGACGCGACTGCCCGGTAACGCGGACGCCGCCGGCCCCGGCTCACGCGGCGACGCCGACGCTTTCGCTCGCCACCCATTCATCGACGGCGTGCGCGATGGCCGCGTCGTCTTTCACTGGGAGCGCAAGTTTGCCCTGTACGTCCTTGATGGAGTGACGGTCGAGAACGCTCATTGGATAGGCAACCTGCTTGGCCGGCTCTCGGATAAACAACTTGCCGACGCCTGTCGCGCCGGCGGCTTTGACGACGCGGAAGTGGCCACCTATGTGCGCGCCCTGCGCGACCGCATACGCCAGTTGCAAAGCCTTAAGTGAAACGCGCCGCCAGAGCGCAAGAAAAAGACAACTTTCGCCCCATTGTCTTATGCCCGCCGCCGGCGTAACATGAAACTACCGCGATAAGTCGGACTGAGCAGGTTCCATCAGGGAGAATGTGCAGTGAATTTTCAAACTCGTTTTCTGAAATCTCTATTTGTCGGCGCGGCGCTGTTTGCGCTCGTCGCCATGTCTATTGCGCAGACCGGCGTGGTTAATTCGCCGGCGGTTCGTATCAAGAATTTCGGTTCCGTTAACAATCAGTATTATCGTGGCGCACAACCAGAGGGCCAGGATTATGCGGCGCTCGCCGGGCTCGGTGTCAAGACCGTCATTGACGTTCACAAGAATGGGCCGAAGGGTGAAGCCGCCGCCGCCGAGGCCGCGGGCATGAAGTTCGTCCGCATCCCCCTGAACGAAACCGAAGCGCCGACGGCAGCGCAGGTCGCTCAGTTTCTAAGCCTGGTAAACGACCCGGCGAATCAGCCGGTCTTCGTCCACTGTGCCGGCGGTCGCCACCGCACAGGCACGCTGACGGCGATTTACCGGATGACGCACGACGGCTGGACGGTCGAGCAAGCCTTTGATGAGATGAAGCGCTATGAGTTCCTGAAGAACGGCGACCACTCGGAGTTGAAGAATTTCGTCTTTGCTTACGGCAAGCAATTGCAGGGACAGGGCACGGCTACGGGCTCTGAGCGATAAGCTGCCGGATGCGTTCGGCGTTGACGTTATGGACGCGGATCACTTTGTCTCTGGATGATTCGCCGGCGATGATCTCGACCGCCGAGGCCGGGACGCCGAGCAGTTTGGCAATCAATCGTCGGCATGCTTCGTTTGCACGGCCATCAACCGGCGGCGCGCTGATGCGTAGCTTGATCGCGCCGCCATACTCGCCCGCAAGGCCGTCGCGCCCGGCGCGCGGTTGCACGCGCACACGGAAAATCACCGCGCCACCTTTCTCAGTAATCTCAACCACCTTGCTTAACCGACGCCGGCGATGGCGTTGGCGATCAAGCCGACCAGCAACTGCACCAGGAACATCGCCACAATCGGCGAAAAGTCGAACATGCCGAAGACCAGAAAGCGGCGCAGCGGCTTGAGCAGCGGCTCGGTGATGACGAAGAGAAAGCGGAAGAATCGGTTCATATAACCGACGCCGAAGAAGGGCAGAAAGAGCCGCAAAAAAATCGCCACGACGTAGAGCAGGCCCAACAACCGCACCAGCGCCGCGAGCATCCCTGACGATACCGCCTGGCCGCTGTTCACCAGGAAGCCGACCAGTTGCATGATCGCGCCGAGCTGGCCGAGCATGCTGGCGATGAACAGTCCGACGACCAGGATCATGATCCCCATCAGCAGCGGGATGAGATCATAGCGCAGCGTTGGCCCGGCGAATTGCGAGCGCAGCGGACGCACCATCGGCTCGGTGATGCGCGTCAGGTGATAGGGGATTTTGGCAAACGGGTTGACGTTCATCCATTTCAGGATGACCCGCAGAAAGAATAGGCCGGCAAAGATAATCGTCCCCGTCGTGATTATCCACGACAACCAGTAAAGAGCGAGCACAAGTAAGTTCAATCTCTCTCCACTCCTGCTTACAGTTTGGTTCGCCGCCCGAAGACCGCCGTGCCGACGCGCACCATCGTCGCGCCTTCTTCAATCGCCACCTGAAAATCGTGACTCATGCCCATAGACAACTCTTTCAGTTGCCGCTCCATTGGGCGCTGCTCGTTCAACCGGTCACGGATTTCGCGCAGGCGGCGAAAGAAAGGCCGCGCCCGCTCGGCCTCTTCAAACAACGGCGGCAGCGTCATCAATCCGATGAGCGACAGGTGTTGCGTGCGGTCGAGCGCTTCGATGATGCCGGGAATTTCCGATTCGTCGGCGCCGGTCTTGGTCGCTTCGTGGCCGAGATCAACCTGCACCAGCACGTCGAGCTGCCGCCCCTCTTCGCCGCAGATGCGGTCGAGCCGTTCGGCCAGCTCGGCGCGATCTACCGTATGAATCACTTCGAAGGTCTTGACCGCGAGGCGGGCTTTGTTCGATTGCAGGTGGCCGATCAGGTGCCAGCGCAAGCCCTCGCCCTTGACGATGCCGACTTTGCCGGCGGCTTCCTGGACGCGATTCTCGCCGAGGTCGCGAGCGCCGGCAACGACCGCTTGCTGCACGGTCGCGGCGTCGAAGGTCTTCGAGACGGCGATCAGCCGCACCGCTTCAGGCTGGCGACCGGCGCGCAGGGCTGCTTGCGCGATGGCGGCTTCGACCTGCGCCAGATTGTCTTTAATGCCCTCTGCCATTGCCGGATTGATGTTAGCAACGATGCTTGAACCCCGACAAGCAAGCGCATGAGAAAACGCGCGCCGGCCCCCTCGCGCAAAGCGGGCGTTTTGACGCGCTGAACGAAGCGGCACCGGCTTTGCTATTCAAATCGCCGGACGCTTAGAACCTGGGATTCAACAGATGACAAGCGAACAACTTAACGGTTTCGGGATGCCCGAACATATTAACCCCGCGGTCAATATGAATGACCGAAGTGTGCAAAATGAAGGAATTGACCAGTAGGTAAGTCTTCTAACTCTCTCACGAATCCCTGGCGGCATGCCGCGACCTCCCCGATATCACGGCCAAATCACTTAAGGTGTATCCGGCCACGATTGTTTTGGCTACCGGTTGAATCTTCTCCGATGCAGGGAGAAGGATGTTGATCGACCTGGAGAAACACCTCATGAAAAAAGTTATATTCCACTGGGCTCTCGTTCTAGCCCTCGTGGCCTCGTATTCAATCGGCCTGCCGTTCGGGAAGAAATCGCTGCCCACGGCCCAGGCCAGTCTTTCTGCGCCCAGAATATCGCCTGACCTACAGGCGCTGATGAATGCCAACCCGCTGCGCCCGCTGCCGGTAATCGTGCAGACCGTCAACCTGCCGAACCTCAACCTGCTTTCAAGCATCAGGCTGCTGGGCGGAGTGATCAGCCGAACCTATCAAAACTTGAACGCCCTGGCGGCGGTCTTGCCCGGCGCCTTGATTACAACCCTGGCACTCCGCCCGGATGTGACTTACATCTCTCTGGACAGGCCGACGCAGCTTACAGGCCATCTGGAAACCACAACCGGCGCAAGCCAGGCAAGAAGCTATGGCAGTTCGGCGAGCCCGATCAATGGGTCAGGAATCGGCATCGCCATTCTCGATTCAGGCATCTATGCCGGCCACCGCGCCTTCCGCGCCGCCAACTCGACATCAAGAGTGCGGGCGAGCGTTGATTACACAGGCGAAGCGCGAACCGATGACCCTTACGGTCACGGCACGCACGTCGCCGCCATTGCCGCGGGCAATAGTCAAGTCTCTCAAGGCGCTTACACAGGGCTAGCGCCGGCAGCCAGCCTTCTCAACGTCCGTGTGCTGGATAGCCACGGGCGCGGCAGCTCATCAAACGCCCTCGCGGGGATAGACTGGTGCATCTCGAACCGCTCTGCCTATGGCATCCGCGTGCTGAGCCTGAGTTTTGGGACGCTGGCGGTTGATTCTTACGTCAACGACCCGCTCTGCAAAGCGGTCAGAAAAGCCTTCGACGCCGGCCTCGTGGTATGTGTCGCCGCCGGCAATCTGGGCAAGGATGCGCAAGGCAACAAGCTCTATGGGGCGATCCACTCGCCCGGCATCGAGCCTTCGGCGATTACCGTCGGGGCGGCCAACACCTATGGCTCTGACCCGCGCACAGACGACACGGTGACGAGTTACAGCTCGCGCGGCCCGACGCTCGGATATTACACCGATTCCAATGGCGAGAAGCATTTTGATAATCTCGTCAAGCCCGACCTTGTCGCTCCCGGCAACCGCATCATCTCGGCGGAAGCGCCGAACAATGACTATGTGACCAATCACCCTGAGCTGGACGTCAGCACGAACTCGGATACTTCCCAAAGAATGATGTATCTGAGCGGCACGTCAATGGCCACGCCAGCGGTCGCCGGTGCCGCCGCGCTCATCTTGCAGAAGAACCCCCAGCTTACGCCGAATCTGGTCAAAGCCATTCTCGAATACACGGCGCAACCGCTGAGCGGCGCGAACACGCTGGAGCAGGGAGCGGGCCTGCTGAACGCCGAGGGGGCCGTGCGGCTGGCGGGACTGATCCGGCAAGACCTCTCGCGTCTGAGCGTCGGCGCTCCGCTCCTGATCGGGGCGGCGCCTTCGCAGACGACCACGATTGCCGAGGCGAGTTTTTCATGGGGCGGAGGGATCATCCAGCGCTGGAACTTTCTTTCCGGCAACGACCTGATACTGGCTTACCAGGGAATCTACGGCACCAGCGTTTTGCTCTGCGATGGCGTGCTGCTTTCAAACGGCGTGCTGCTATCCAATAGCGTCCTGCTGTCAGATAGTGTGCTGCTGTCGGATGGCGTGTTGATTGCGGATGGGACATCGCTCGCTAACGGCCAGCTCATGGTGGATGGTGTGCTGCTGGCGAACGGCGTGCTGCTATCAAATGGCGGCGCGTGGGCGGATGGAACGTTCGCCTCTGACAGCAACACCCAACAGGCGGCGACGGCGGCGCAATCCGTTTCCGTCACCGGAGACGCCGGGCCGTGCATGACGCCTTATTAAGCGATTCGATTAAGCGACGCGACACGGACGACCGCGTCAGGCTTCATCAGGCTTTCCGTAGCCGCCGCCGCCGGGCGTTTCAATGCGGATGCGGTCGCCGGCCGCGGCGTGAAGCGATTGTTTGCTGCCCATCTCCTGTTCGCCATCGGCGCTGACCAGGACGGCGCGACCGGCGCGGCCGGCCTCACCGCCGCGCAAGCCATAAGGCCGCGTCTTGCGCCGGTCGGCCAGCAAAGTGACCTGCGCTTCGGTCAATAACTCAAGCTCGCGCACGACGCCCGCGCCGCCGCGATAATGTCCGCGGCCTCCTGAGCCGTGGCGAATCGCGTAGCGCCGCACGCGCATCGGGTAGGCGTATTCCATCGCTTCCGCGGGCGTGTTGAGCGAGTTGGTCATGTGCGTGTGAACGCCGTCAATGCCGTCGGCCGTGGGCCGCGCGCCCATGCCGCCGGCGACCGTTTCGTAATAAGCGAACGGGCGATGGCTGCGCTGATCGATGCCGCCGATAGTCAGGTTGTTCATGGTGCCCTGACTGGCCGCGGGAATGGCCGCGCCGGTTTCGGCGAGCGCCCGCAGCACGGTGTCTACGATGCGCTGCGAAGTTTCGACATTGCCGCCGGCGACCGGCGCGGGCGGGCGGGCGTTGACGACAGTGCCCATAGGCGCGATGACCTTGATCGGCTCGATGATGCCCCAGCTCGCCGGCACATCGCCGGGAATCAAGCAGCGGAAGACGTAATAGACCGCCGACACGGTGATGGCTTCGACGGCATTGATAGGCCCGCGAACCTGCGGCGCGCTGCCGGTGAAATCAACCGTCGCCCGCTCGCCGCTGATGGTAATTCGCGCCGCAATGCGCACAGGCTGGTCTGTGAAGCCGTCGTCGTCAAGAAAGTCTTCTGCGTTGTAGGTGCCATCGGGCAGGTCGCGAATCCGGCGGCGCATCAACGCGGCAGTGTAGTTGATGAGATGCCGCGCATAAGCGTCAGCCTCTTTGAAGCCGTAACGTTCGACGATTTCCAGCAGCCTTGTCTCGCCGGTACGGATGGCGCCGAGCTGTGCCGTCAAATCGCCTTCACGCTCTTCAGGTAGCCGCACATTGGCGGCAATCAAGCGCATCACATCCTGATTCACCTGGCCGCCGATCATTAACTTGACGGGCGGGATGCGCAACCCTTCCTGATAAATCTCGTCAGCACGGCCCATTGAGCCGGGCGTTGCGCCGCCGATGTCTGCGTGATGTGCGCGGTTCGCGACGTAAAACAGCGGACGCAACGACACGTCGCGATAAACGGCGGCGACCATGGTCACGTCAGGCAGATGCGTGCCGCCGGCGTAAGGGTCGTTTAGCACGGCGATGTCGCCCGGCCCAAGTTGTAACGTGTCCAATGCGGCGCGCACAGACATGGGCATTGAGCCGAGATGCACGGGCATGTGATCGCCTTGCGCGATGAGTGTGCCTTCGCGGTCGAAGACGGCGCACGAGTAATCGCGCCGCTCTTTAATGTTCGGCGAGAAGGCCGAGCGTCGCAAACTGACGCCCATCTCTTCGGCGACCGATGAATAAAGCGACTTGAAGATTTCGAGCTTGACCGGATCGGCTTTCATACGGCTGTGAGTCTATCACACGGCGCTGCTTTACAGGCATGTGGGCGAAAGCTATCTTTGAAAGGAAAACGCTTCCGCGGTCACTCGAACATCAAGCACATGACAGCAAACAGATTCAGAGTCGGCGTCCATACCTCAATCGCCGGCGGCTTGCCGAAAGCCGTTGAATCGGCGGCCGCCAAGGGATGCGATGGCTTTCAGATCTTCGCGCGCAACCCGCGAGGCTGGATGGCGCGCGAGCTTGAGCGTGACGAAGTGCGGGCGTTTCGAGAAGCCAGAGAGCGGGCGAATCTCTGGCCGCTGGCAATCCACGCGGTATACCTGATCAATCTGGCGGCGCAAGACCCTGTGGTGCTTGAACGCTCGCGCCTCGGCTTTCGCGAAGAGATCGAGCGCGCCTTGCTGCTCGGCGCGGATTATCTGGTTGTGCATCCCGGCAACCCTGTCAGTGCGCCCGCCGATGTCGGCATCGTCACGGCGGCTGCATCGATCCGCGAAGCCGCGCGCGATTTGAATCTAAGCGGATTGACAATCCTGATTGAGAACACCGCCGGGCAAGGCTCATCCATCGGCTGCCACTTCGAGCAGATTGCCGATATGCTGGCGATGCTCGACGGCCTGCCGGTCGGCGTCTGTTTAGACACGGCGCACACGCTGGCCGCCGGCTATGACATTACGACTGAGAAGGGACTGCGCGCGACGATGCGCTTGATCGAGCGGTCGTTTGGCTTTGAACGCATCAAGCTGATTCATTGCAATGACTCGAAAGCGCCGTGCGGGGCGCGCGTTGACCGCCACCAGCACATCGGCGAAGGCCACATCGGCGCGGAAGCGTTTCGGCGGCTGACCCACACATTGAAGTTCCGCCGCATCCCTTTTATCTTAGAAACGCCGATTGACCGCGAGCGCGATGATGTTTGGAATCTCAATCGCCTGCGCGAGCTGGCGAGTGCTTAACCCTGGTTACCGCCGCCAATCAATTTCCGGTTGCCCGAATTGCTGGGGCGGTTTTATTATACGAGCTATGAACGTTTCCCAATCGGCACACGCGAAGAGTAATGTCCTCGGACTTACGTTGCCCCTCCGCTAGAGGGGCCGCCGCTATTCTGTACTCGCCATACATTCAAGCAGCTTTCTACAAACGGTCAGGTTTGAACGGACAGAAACGATGAAAGAGAAATATTTTCCGCAAGAGATCGAGCAGAAATGGCAGAAGCACTGGGCCGACGAGAAAACCTTTGAAGTTCGCGAAGACCCGGAGCGCCCCGAGTTCTATTGCCTGGAGATGCTCGCCTATACGTCGGGCCGGGCGCACATCGGCCACGTCAGCAATTACTCCATCGGCGACGCGCTCGCCTGGTACAAGCGCATGCGCGGCTTCAATGTGCTACACCCGTTCGGCTGGGACGCCTTCGGCCAGCCCGCCGAGACTGCCGCCATCAAAGACGGCACAGACCCCGAAGCCTTCACCCGCGCCGCCATCGCGACCATGAAGGGCCAGCTTCAGCGCATGGGGATCAGCTATGACTGGTCGCGCGAGGTTGCGACCTGCGATCCCAAATACTACAAATGGAACCAGTGGTTCTTCATTCGTATGTTCGAGCGCGGCATGCTCTACCGCAAGCTGTCGCCGGTCAACTGGTGCCCGAAAGAAGACATCTCGCTGTCAAACGAGCAGGCATCGGGCGGCACGTGCTGGCGTTGCGGCACGCCGGTCATTCAAAAAGAGCTCATGCAGTGGTTCGCGCGAATCACCGATTACGCCGATCAATTGCTCGACGGGCTCGACCAGTTGGAAGGGAAGTGGCCCGACCGCGTCGTCGCCATGCAGCGCAACTGGATTGGCCGGTCGCGCGGCGCTCACGTGCGCTTCGACATCGCCGACACCATCGATTCGGTGACGGTCTTTACGACGCGCATCGATACGATCTTTGGCGCGAATGCCATCATCCTGGCGCCAGAGCATCCATTGCTGACCAAGATCGTCGAAGGCAAGGCGCAGCGCGATGAGGTGCTGGCCTTTGCCGAAGCGTTGAAGCGCGAGAAGCGCGGCGGCGTCCAGACGGAAGAACAGGAGAAGAAAGGCATCTTCACCGGCGGTTATGCGGTCAACCCATTCAACCGCGAGCGGCTGCCGATCTGGATCGCCAACTTTGTGCTGATGGAATACGGCACCGGCGCGATCATGGCGGTGCCTTCGGGCGACGAGCGCGACTTCGAGTTTTCGCGCAAGTACGGCATCCCATTCCGGCAGATCAAGCTGACCGCGGACGGGCGCGAGATTCCGGCTGACGAGATGACCGAAGCCGACGAGTCGTGGACGGTCACGGTCAACACCGGCCGGTGGAGCGGCCTGGCGAGCGAAGAAGCCAACCGGATGATGACCGATTACGCCGAAGCCAATGGCTTCGGTCAAGGCGCGATTACTTACAAGCTGCGCGACTGGGGCATCTCGCGGCAGCGCTACTGGGGGACGCCTGTGCCGATGATTCACTGCCCGTCGTGCGGCACGGTTCCTGTTCCCGACGATCAACTGCCGGTCGTTTTGCCCAAAGGCGTCAACCTCGCGGTTTCGGGCGGCTCGCCGCTCGACCATGTGCCCGAATACGTCAACGCCACCTGCCCGAAGTGCAATGGCGCGGCGCTGCGCGATACGGACACGATGGATACCTTCGTGGATTCGAACTGGTACTACCATCGTTACTGCGACCCGCATAACGACGCACAGCCGTTCGACCCGGCGAAGGTGGCTTACTGGCTGCCGGTTGACCAATACATCGGCGGCATCGAGCATGCGGTCATGCACCTGATCTACACGCGCTACTGGAACCGCGTGATGCGCGACATGGGCTTGGTGCAGTTCGATGAGCCGGTGACGCGGCTGCTGACGCAGGGCATGATCGTCAAAGAATCGTACCGCTGCCCCGAGCACGAGTGGCTCTTCCCGGAAGAGGTCAACGAAGATAAGACCTGCAAGTTCTGCGGCAGGCCGGTTATGATCGGGCGGCTGGAAAAGATGTCGAAGTCGAAGAAGAACGCCGTCGATCCCATCGAGATGATCAACATCCACGGCGCAGACGCGCTGCGCCTGTTCGTGTTGTTCGCCGGGCCGCCCGAAAAAGATAAGGAGTGGTCAGATTCGGGCTTCGACGGCGCGGCGCGTTACCTGCAACGCGTCTGGCGCATCGCCTACAAGTGGCAGGGCCGCATCATCAACGCAGCGGCGGACGCGCCCAGCGACACCGGTGAGGCGCTGAGCGAATTGCAGGATTACCAGCGGCAACTGCGCCGCCGCGTGCATCAGATCGTCCGCGCCATCACCGAGAACTTCGAGGAGCGGCTGCACCTGAACACTTGCATCTCGTCGCTGATGGAGATGACCAACGCCGTCTATGCGTTCGATCAGGCGGTCGAAAAAAATGGCGAGGCGACGGCGGCTGACATCGCCGTGGCGCGCGAAGCCTTCGAGGCATTGATTCGCATGCTGGCGCCGTTCGCGCCGCACATCTCTGAAGAGTTGTGGGAGAGCTACGGCCATGCAGAGAGCCTGGCCTATGCCCGCTGGCCGGAGTTCGACGCCGAGCTGGCGCGTGAAGAAGAGATCGAAGTCGCCGTACAGGTGAACGGCAAGCTGCGCAGCCGGCTCTTTACGAGCGCCGAAGCCAGCGATGACGACTTGCGGCAGGCCGCGCTTGCCGACGAGAAAGTCACGGCGGCGATGGCCGACAAGACGGTCGTCAAAGTCATCGTCATCCCGCGCAAGCTGGTCAACGTCGTCGTCAAGTAGCGCGGGCGCCTACGCTCAGCGCTTACGTAGGTCGCTGCGGCGCACGCTTTCGATGTCGGGATCAGAGAGGCGGCGGCGGTCCGAGTGCCGCTCTTCGACTTCGCTGGCGCCACTGGCGCGGCGCAACAGGGCGAGGGCGCGGTCTTTGACCGGCTTGATCTCTTTGCGCCCGTCCTCCCATTCGATCTCGATGGCCGCCGACTCGCCTGAGCCGAGGACGCGCGTCACCTCGCCGTACATCATGCCGGCCCCGGCGGCATAGCTGATCTCGTCGCCGGGGCGAAAATTCATCACACGAGCCTTGTTCATTTCGTTGTCCCCTTGTCGGCCCTGAGCGGGCGCGGCTTTTGCGATTGCATGCGCGCCGCGCCGCACTGTGGACAGACCCACTTGCGCTGCTTGTGGAAGCTGCGCTTCTGTTCAATCATCTTTGTTTTGCAGCGCCGACAAACCATGCGAATCAGGAGTCAGAAGTCAGAAGTCAGAAGTCAGAATAAGAACCGGAGGCGAAGCCGACTTCCTTTTCCATTCTGACTTCTGACTTCTGACTTCTTACGTGGCGTTCGCTTCCATGACGGCAGCCATCTCGGTGGCGCTCGTCCAGTCTTCGTCAAAGACGCGCTCGATGCGCCGCGCCATCGCCGGGTCTTCGACGATGATGCCGACCTCGCGGCGGCGATCCATGCTGACCTTGCGCAAGTTCTGGCTGCCGACGAAAAAGTACTGGCCGTCAACCACGACACACTTGGCGTGGAGCTTGAAGCGCGCCAGCTTCTTGACGTGAAAATTGTCGACCACCTCGTCGTAGAAGGTGTCGCGGCTGATGACCCGCACGTCAACGCCGTGCGAGGCTTTGCGCAGCAAGACGCCCATGACCTGCTGGTCCTCGACCTTGGCGTCCATGATGCGGATCGAGCGTTCGGCGGACGAGAGCAGCTCGATCAGCTTGGTGCGGCTGTTGTACGGGCTGATGACCAGCGGCAGCTCTTTCGGCTTGAACTCTTCGGCGTGCCAGTCGGCGTCAAACAGCCGGTTCAGCTCCTGGGTGATCTCCTGGTCTTTGATCAGGAGGCCGAAGTCGCGCGCGTAATGCAGATTCTTCTGTGTCGGGTTGAAGGTCAGGATGAGCGACTGCTGCTCATCGATCATCATAATCTTGTAGTGATAGCGCTTGAGCTTTTCGCGGCGCGGGCGCGTCTGGCGCACTTCGAGGCCCAGCTTTGAGAGGTCTTCGGCAAGTTTTTTGTTGCGCTTCTTCCAGCCCTTGGCCGACGGCGCGATCAGCGCGCGTATCTTGACGCCGCGCTGCACGGCGTAGTTCATCGCGTCACGGACGATGGGGTCGTCCATGCGAAAGATGGTCATCTTGATGCTGTGGGTCGCCGCGTCAATCGCGTCAACGATGGGAAAAAAGCTATCGCCGGGCTGGATGATGAGCGACAGGTTGTTGACGTGACGGTATGCTTCCATCGTATAAGCAAGTCTGACAACCGTATAGGGCCTGCGGCCACACATGCCCTGCGTGGCAAAACGGGAACGCCACACTGCCTAAAGCAATAACACAAGCAAAAGGCAAAAGGCAAAGCGACGCGGTGACGCTCCAGGGTCTATTCATTCTCGAATAACCATTGGGGGATGAACCGCCAAGACGCCAAGACCGCCAAGAAAAGCTCGGCGTTCTCTTGGCGGTCTTGGCGTCTTGGCGGTTCAAGTCCGGAGAATGAATAGACCCTGGGTGACGCTCTTTGCCTTTTGCCTTTTGCCTTCACTATAATCCCAGGCGGGAAAACCCTATGGAAAACACGATGGCAAGAGTTGATGTGGACGAACTGCTGACGCGCATCGCGGCGGGCGAGCGATTGACGCTGGATGAGTGGCGCGCTGTTGAAGAGGCGGCGCAGACCGCCGAGCTTGGCCGATTAGCTGACCGTTTGCGCAAAGCCCTGCACCCGGACGACGTGGTGACTTACGTGGTTGACCGCAACGTCAATTACTCGAACGTCTGCGTGTCGGTCTGCTCGTTCTGCGCTTTCTATCGCAAGCCCGGCTCGCCGGAAGGCTATGTCCACGATTACGAAGAGATCTTTCGCAAGGTTGAAGAGATGATGGCGCTCGGCGGCAGCGGCGTGTTGATGCAGGGCGGCCTGCATCCCGACCTGCCGCTCGATTATTACACCAACATGCTGCGCGAACTGAAGACGCGCTACGGCATTCATCTACACTGTTTCTCGCCGCCCGAGATCGATCACCTCGGCAAGATCACCGGCCTCGGCGTCGAAGGCGTGCTGAAGGAACTGCGCGCCGCCGGGTTGGATTCGATACCGGGCGGCGGCGGCGAGATTCTCGTTGACGAAATACGCCGCAAGCGCCGCACCCATTGCAACGCCGAAGAGTGGCTGCATGTGATGGACGTGGCCCATTCGCTCGGCATCCCGACGACGGCGACCATGATGTTTGGCATGGGTGAAGTCCGCGACCACCGCTTGCAGCACCTTGAAAAACTGCGCGCCCTGCAAGACCGCAACCCGGGCTTTGTGTCGTTCATCCCGTGGACCTTGCAGCCCGACAACACGCCCATCGGCAAGCGCTTCCCCGACCGCATCGAGCCGGACGAATATCTGCGATGGCTGGCCATCAGCCGGCTCTACCTCGACAACATCCCCAACGTCCAGGTGTCTTGGCTGACACAAGGCATGGACGTGGGCCGCATGGGATTGCATTATGGCGCCAACGACCTCGGCTCGACGATGATCGAAGAAAATGTCATCAGCCTGGCGGGCGCCAATCACCAGGCGACCGAGATGATGCTGCGCGACGTGATCATCAGTGAAGGCTTCACGCCATTAAAGCGCCGCGCCGATTACGTGCGCGTCGAGCCGGTCGCGTAGGGTAAATGGATATGAGCCAAGTAACTTCAGCTTTGAAAGAGGCAATTGCGGCTGTCGAGAGATTGTCAGCCCGGCAGCAGCGCAAACTGGCCGCGCACCTTTTGGAACATGCCTCTGATGAAGAGGGCACTTTCATCTTGTGTTTGAAGCGGCTTTCACGAGCAAGGCAATCACGCCTTGCCGACCTCATGGAGAGGAATAACGAAGGGACGCTGGGCAAGAAAGAGAGGGAAGAACTTCGGCATCTCGCTGATGAAGTAGACCGGCTCGTGCTTGAGAATTCAATTGCCTTAACGCGTGCCCTGCGACCGGAGGTCCCGCAGAGGGCAAATGCCACGATCAAAAGGGGATTTCGGCAGAAGGCAATGAAGTCTCATACTTGATGCGGGCGGGTGATCCCGCCCCGAAGGCGGTATTTTTATCGGCATGTTAGTTTTAGGTCGTGACAAAAAGTATCTCGAAGAAACTGGCAACGCTAGTCAAACACAGGGCAAGAAGCCGATGCGAATATTGCCATGCCCCTCAACGGGTTATTGGGCAAGCGTATCACATCGAACACATCGTGCCCCGCTCTAAAGGCGGACTCACGGCGCTGGAGAATCTAGCGCTTGCTTGTTCACATTGCAATTTTGCTAAATCCGATAAAACCGATGCGCTGGACCCACGAACGAAGAAGAGAGTACCCTTATTCAACCCGCGAACGGATCAATGGGAAACGCATTTTGTCTGGAGCAAAGCCTGGCAGAGGTTGAAGGGAAGAACGGCGACGGGACGGGCAACCGTCGAAGCGCTCGACATGAATGCGACGATTGTTCGACAGGCGAGATACTATTGGCATCTCTTAGATTTGATTCCATGACCGCCATGCGCTGGTCGAACGGACCTATATGACCAAAGAGAAAAGCGAACCCGCAGCCTCCTCCCACCTTGGCGACATGAGCGCCGAGGAATTTCGTCGCTACGGCCATCAGTTGATTGACTGGGTCGCGGATTATCTTTCGCACCCCGGACGTTACCCTGTGCTGTCGCGGAATCAGCCGGGCGATGTCAAACGCGCCTTGCCGACCGCGCCGCCCGCCGCCGGCGAAGGCTTCGACCACATCCTTGAAGACCTCGACCGCATCATCGTGCCGGGCATGACGCACTGGAATCATCCGGGGTTCTTCGCTTACTTCTCGAACACCGGCAGCGGGCCGGGGATTCTCGGCGAGTTGTTATCGGCAGCCTTCAATGTCAACGCGATGCTGTGGCGCACGTCGCCGGCAGCCACAGAGCTTGAAGAAGTAACGCTCGACTGGCTGCGGCAGATGATCGGCTTGCCCGAAAGTTTCTCAGGCGTGCTTTACGACACGGCTTCGATTTCAAGCCTGTGCGCCATTGCCGCGGCGCGCGAGGCCGCGCCGCCGGGCCGCCTGCGGCTCTACGCTTCAGAGCAGGCGCATTCGTCAATCGAGAAATCCGCCATCACGCTCGGACTCGGGCGCGAGGCGACGCGCGCTATCCGCAGCGACGCCGAATTCCGCATGGACGTTGAGGCGCTGGCCGCCGCCATTGCCGAAGACCGCGCGCAAGGCTGGCAGCCGTTCTGTGTCGTGGCGACCGTCGGCACGACTTCGACGACCAGCATCGACCCCGTGCCGCAGGTGGCCGACCTCTGCGAGCGCGAGAGGCTCTGGCTGCATGTGGACGCGGCGTATGGTGGCTCGGCGGCAGTGATACCGGAGATGCAGTGGATTCTCGCGGGGGCCGAGCGCGCCGATTCGCTGGTGATGAATCCGCACAAATGGTTATTCGTGCCGGTTGATCTGAGCGTGCTCTATTGCCGGCGAATGGATATGTTGAAGGCGGCATTCAGCCTGGTGCCCGAATACCTGCGCACCAGCGAAGAAACGGTGCGCAATTACATGGATTATGGGCCGCAGCTTGGCCGCCGTTTCCGAGCTTTGAAGCTATGGTTCGTGCTGCGCTACTTCGGCGCGGATGGGATCGCGGCGCGTTTACGCCATCACATCGAGCTGGCAAAAGAATTCGCCTCCTGGGTAGACGACAGCCCGGACTTTGAGCGGCTCGCGCCCGTGCCTTTCAGCACGGTCTGTTTTAGAGCTTACCCACAAGCGTTGCGCGCACGCATTGGCAATGGGGTTTCAGAGGCAGAGGTTGAAACGTATCTGGGTCTGCTCAACGAACGGATGATGGAAGAGGTGAATCTTCGCGGCAAAATCTTTATGTCGCATACCAAGCTGAATGGCAAGTTCACCCTGCGGCTGGCGATTGGCAACCTCCGCACGACAGGCGAATACATCCGGCTGGCCTGGGATGAGCTGAACGCGGCCTATCAAAAACTCGGTAATGATTTGCGGCCTGCGGGGTTGAAAGACTAAGCCCTGACGGCAGGGCATCGGTCGGGAGTTACTGCGCAAAGCTGATCGAATCGATTTCGTTCCAGCGCACTTCGATGCGCGTCGCCGTTCCCAGTTTCACCGTCACCATCTCGCCGCTCAGGGCGAACTCTTTGCAGCGCAGCTCGCTACCACCTTTGAGGCGGATGCTGATCGAATCCGAAGCGCTCGCCGACGATTGAATCGCTGAGGTGTCTTCAGGCGCGATCACCGCATAGCTGCTCTCGGTCATTGCCAGTCGCAACTTGCCGGTTGCATCGTCGCGGCTCAGTTGTCGCCCGCGCACCGTGCTGCCGTTTTTTAACGAGATCACAAAGCCGGATTGCGTCGCGTCCTGCGCGGCGACTCCGAGCGTCACCCAGAGCATTGCCGCAAGCGTCCACCACACGAGTCTCTTTTTCATTTGTCGCGCTTCTTTTCGTAAACGGATTTCAGTTTCTCAAGATAATTACCGCGGTCAACGGCATAGTACACGGCAGCCGGGCCTGAATCAACTATTCTCTGAATCGCCAGCTCGAAGTCTTCAAAGGCGTCGTCGCCGGCGATCTGGCGGGCTTCGAAATAACCGATGCGGCGCAACCGTTTCATGAATTCCTGCAAGGTCAGCCGCCCCTCGAAGGTTCGCCCGCCATGCTGCTGCGAGCGCGACAGCAGGTGTTGAATCATCAGCACGTCGCCGTAAAGCGCCGGCGTGGCGTAGAGCCAGCGGTTCTCGTAATGCCAGTCGCCTTCGACCTGGCGCGACAACTGCACGCGCTCGACGCCGGTTTGTAAGATGACATTCCAGTCGTTTGACGGCGCGGCGCGCTTGATGGTCTCGATGGCGACGCCGAGCAGCCAGCGGTCGCTGTCAAAATCGGTGGCGCGCTTCAGGCGGTCGAGCCATTCGGAAAAGATCTGCATCTGCGGGCGCTCGGGCTGCCAGAGGGTGAAGCGATTGGACTCCTTCTTGAGCGCCGCCCAGAGCTTCTTGCGCTCTTTTTCAAATGATGGGTGGGCATCTATGCGGTGCGCGGTGAAGACGGCAAACCAGCGCTTCGCCCCGTTGCAGTAGGGGCAATGCGTCGTCGTGCCATCGTCAAAGAAATGAGGCCGCGCGGTGGACGCGCCGGTGAAGTCGCTCTCTTCGGGGACGTGCTTGCGCAGCTCTGTATAAGCGGTGCGCGGCGCGAGCTGTAACTGCTTGGTGAAGAAATCGAAGGCGCACTTGAGGCAGATCGTCAGACGGGTCTCCGAAACAGCCGAGGCAGGAATCACAGCAAAGCTGATCTCGGATTTTTTCATGATGGGTGTTGGGTGTCGGGTGTCGGGTGTCAGGGGTTGGTGACCGTTCCCCCAACACCCATCACCCGACACCCAACACCCGCAGTGGGGATGGTGGGAATCGAACCCACACGAGAGTTAATCTCAAAGGTTTTTGAGACCTTCGCGTCTGCCTGTTCCGCCACATCCCCGTGGTGTCAAAAAGCGCCGGCGCAATTGCCCGACTCAAGCGGAGTACCATTCTAGCTTTGGCGGTTGACGCGCGTCAACCGCGCCCTTCTTAAATGATGAATGCAGAATGATGAATGATGAACTGGAGAGGAAAAGGCAGGAGATCATCTATAGATAATCCGGCTTCCGCTTCCTCCCGCAATTCATCGTTCATCATTCTGCATTCATCGTTTCCCCATTATCTGGCGGCGCGTCGCGAAATCTTGCTATGGCGCGCACCATAAAGGAAGTAGATCAGCAGGCCGATGATCAGCCAGACCGCCAGGCGAATCCAGGTGTCGCCCGGCAGGAAGCCCATCATAGCAACAGAGAAGAGCGCGCCGAGCGTGCCGGTCACATAAACTGCGGGTGCCTTGAAGGGCCGCTCGATGTTCGGCTGCGTTTTGCGCAGCACCATGACGCCGACACAGACAATCGCGAAGGCGAACAGCGTGCCGATGCTCACCAGCTCGCCGACAATGCCGATAGGCAGGACGCCTGCCGCGACCATGACCACAAGCCCTGTGATGATCGTCGTGATGTAAGGCGTGCGGAATTTCGGATGCACCTTCGAGACGAAAGGTGGCAGCAGCCCGTCGTTGGCCATCGAAAAGAAGATGCGCGGCTGCGCCAGCAACATCACGAGAATGACCGAGCTGAGGCCGGCGATGGCGCCGAGCTTGACGAAAGATGACAGCCACGGCATGTGAATCGCGTCAATGCCGACGGCAATCGGATCGGGCACGCCCAGACGGTCATAAGGGACGACGCCGGTCAATACGAACGACACCAGGATGTAAAGGATCGTGCAGATGACCAGCGAACCCATAATGCCGATGGGCATGTCTTTCTGCGGATTCTTGGCTTCCTGCGCGGCGCACGACACGGCGTCAAATCCGATGTAGGCGAAGAAAACGACCGACGAGGCGCGCAAGATGCCGGTCACGCCAAAATTGCCGAACGCCCCGGTCGGGTTGGGCGGAATCATGCTGCCGGTCGGATTCGCCGGAGTCACCCAGTTGCTGGTTGACACGTAACCGATGCCGGCGATGATGAAGATCAACACAATGGCGATTTTGATGATGACGATGACGCTGTTGACGTTGGCCGATTCCTGCACGCCGATCACCAGCAAAACGGTAACCGCGGCAATAATCAACATGGCAGGGATGTTGATTATCGCGCCGGTTGATGACCAGTGGTGCGCAATCGGGTCGAAGGCCACCGGCGCCGAAGAGAGTTTCGCCGGCACGTGGATGCCGAGGCCGTTCAGGAAGCTGACGACATAGCCCGACCAGCCGATGGCGACCGTCGTAGCGCCGAGCGAATATTCCAAAATCAAATCCCAGCCGATGACCCAGGCGACGAATTCGCCCATCGTCGCGTAGGCGTAGGTGTAGGCGCTGCCGGCAATGGGCACGGTCGAAGCCATCTCGGCATAGCACAGGCCGGCAAACGCGCAGGCGATGCCGCCGACGACGAACGAGAGCATGATGGCCGGGCCGGCATAGCCAGCGGCGGCCTGACCGGTCAGCACGAAGATGCCGGCGCCGATGATCGCGCCGATGCCGAGGGTCGTCAGGTTCAGGGCGCTCAAGGCGCGCTTCAGCCCGTGCTCGTTGTCTGCCGCTTCGGCTTTGAGCTGGGCGATTGATTTGGTGGCGAAAAGAGGAGATGCCATTCGTTGCCTCCGGTTCTGAGTTTGTAAGGAAGACTATCGACGGCTTGCCTGCCGTTTGCGCCAGGCGAAAACGGCAAGCCATCGTATTGCCTGACGGTTGATCCGTCAAGCCGGTTCATGTGGCGCAAGCTAACCGCCTTGCGCCTCAGCCGGGCGAATCGCCGCTACTCCGTGTCGCCCGCCGTGTCGGTTGCCGGGACGCCCGACCGGCGCCACAAGAAATAGACCGGCACACCCGTCGCGATAATGGCCAGCCCTGGCCACGTCGTCGCCGTCTGGTAGATGAACAGCACGACCAGGATCACCGACGCGCCGATGATATACAGCGCCGGCAGCACCGGGTAGCCGAACGCTTTGTAAGGCCGCTCGGCGTCCGGGCGCTTGGCGCGCAACACGAAAACACCGGCGATGGTCAGGATGTAAAAGATCAAGGCCGCCGAGATGACATAGGTCAGCAGATCGCCGTAGAGGTTGCCATAGGTCAACTGCCCGTCCGCGCCCTTGCCGGTGATGGTTCGCGGCAGCACCAGCACCGCCGCCCAGATGCCTTGAATCAACAGCCCCCAGGCCGGGACGCGGTGCGCGTTTAGCTCGCCTGACGATTTGAAGAATAACCCATCACGCGCCATCGCCCAGTAGGCTCGCGCGCCCGCCAGGATCAAGCCGTTATTGCAGCCGAAGGTCGAGATCATGATGGCGACCGCCATGATGGTCGCGCCGGCGCTGCCAAAGATCACGCCGGCGGTCGCCGACGCTACGCGGTCGCTTGGCACGGTCTGAATCTGGGTGAACGACAGCGTCACCAGATAAGCGATGTTGGCCAGCAGGTAGAGGCCGATGACGAGGAAGGTGCCGAAGGCGAGCGACAGCGGGATGTTGCGCTTCGGGTTTTTAACTTCTCCGGCAGTGAAGGTGATGTTATTCCAGGCGTCTGCGGAAAACAGCGAGTTGGTCTGCGTCACGCAGAGGGCAACGAAGAGGCCGAAGGCGGTCGCGGCGGTGAGGCCGCCGACATCCTGAAGATTACCGCGCATTGACCAGAAATCGCCGAAGTTGGCGTGCGCCGCCGTTGCGTTGTAGCCAACGGTCAGGCCGAGCAGAATCAAGGCGACGAGCGCGCCGGTCTTGGTCACCGTAAAGACGTTTTGCACCAGCTTGCCGAGCTTCAGCCCGCGCGTGTTCATCCAGGTCAGCAAGGCGATCAGCAGCACGCCGATCAGCTGCGCGGTTGATAACGATACCGCGTACCTTGAACCGATGGCTATCGGCTTGATCAGGTAATGGCTCTCTGACACCCAGGGAACCAGGACGCCGAGGTAACGGCCAAAGCCGACGGCGACCGCGGCAATCGTGCCCGATTGAATGACCAGAAAGAGCGTCCAGCCGTAGAGGAAGCCCCACAACGGCGAGAAGGCTTCGCGCAGGTAAACGTACTGGCCGCCGGCTTTCGGCATCATCGCCGCCAGCTCGCCATAGCTGAGCGCCGCCATCACCGTCAGCAGCCCGGTGATGACCCAGGCGACCAGCAGCCAGCCCGGCGAGCCCACCTGCCGCGCCATGTCCGCCGACACAATAAAAATGCCGGAACCAATCATGGAACCGGCAACGATCATCGTCGAATCGAGCAGACCGAGTCCGCGAATGAATCCGGTAGACTTGTCCTCGACAGAGACGGCCATATCCGCCATGCGTTCTCCTCCGGTTAGCCTGAATCCTGTTGAAGCTGCTTGTTGAACCTAAAAAAGTGCGTGCTATCCCACTCTGCTCGGCATCCATACTAACTGCGCGCAGTGACAAGTGACAAGTGGTGCGGAGAGGAGTCAGGAGTCAGGAGTCAGAATAGAAAGAGGAAGTCGGCGGCAGTGAGTACACTTGCTGCGCCTCCTTATTCATTCTTGACTTCTGACTCCTGACTCCTGACTTCCTTTTTCTTGTCACCTGTTACCTTCTTTGCAAGATCACTAGCAACAAATAGGCGATGCTGATGAGCGCGACGGCGGTTGCAACCGCCATGCTGGTCGCGGCTTTGCCGGCGTAGGCCGGAGCCGCGCCACCGGCGCGCGCCCGCATGGCCCGGCGGATGATGATCGGGCAGAGCAACAACGCATTGAGCGCCAGCGGCACGATGAGAAAGAACGATATCTCCATCCAGGGCGCGGCACGAAAGACGTTAGTGAGCGGCGCGCCGGCGTTTGCCCCAAGCGAGGTCAGCCACGGCTCGGCTTTGCTTAACGATTCCATCGCATCGACATTCGCCGCCGGGTCTTGAATGGCGGTCATCCACTTGTGCGCCATCAGCCAGACGTCAAAGGCGCGCATAAAGAGCAGCAGCGCCGTGCCGATCAATAGCAGCCACATGCCTGTGTGCGCGGTGTGCGCCAGGTGCTCGGCCTTGCTTTCGGTGGTGTGCGCGCCGGTCAGCACGCTTTTCATCGAGCCGTAGCCGACATAAATCACGAAGCCGAAGTTGAGCCACGCCGCAAAGCGCAGCCACGAGGTCGGCGGCAGAAAATAGATCAAGTAGATGCACGAGATGATGCCGAAGATCGGGAAGACGATGCCGCCGGGCGCGCGGAACGGGCGCGGGCGCGACGGGTCTTTGACGCGCAAGACGATGATGCCGGCGCAGACCAGAATGAAAGCGAAGAGGGTGCCGATGTTGGTCAGGTCAACCACTTCGTCAATGCTGGCGATGGCGGCAAAGAAAGCCACGAAAGCGCCGGTCAGGATCGTCGAAACGTGCGGCGTGCGGTATTTCGGGTGGACTTTGCGGAACAGCCCCGGCAGCAATCCGTCGCGCGCCATCGAAAGAAAGATGCGCGGCTGGCCTAATTGAAAGACCAGCAGCACCGCCGTCGAAGCGACCACCGACCCGAATGCGACAATGCCGATAATCAGGTTGGAATTAGCATTGGCGTACCTCAAGGCCAGCGTCAGCGGCTCGGCCAGCTCACCCTTCGGCGTGTCTTGCAGGACGTTGAAGGGGATCATGCCTGTGAAGACGCAGGCGACGGCGATATAGAGTATCGTACAGATGACCAGCGAGGCGATGATGCCGATGGGCAGGTTCTTCTGCGGGTTCTCGGTCTCTTCGGCGACCGTCGAAACGGCGTCAAAGCCGATGAAGGCGAAAAAGATGATCGCCGCGCCGGCGCTGACGCCCGACCAGCCGTTCGGCGCAAACGGCGTCCAGTGCGCCGGCTTCACCCACATAAAGCCGACAATGATGAAGAAGGCCAGCACCAGAATCTTGATGCCCACCATGATGGCGTTGAAGCGGGCGCTCTCTCTGATCCCCCAGACCAGCACGACCGTAATCAAGGCGACGATCAAGACCGCCAGCAGGTTGAAGACGATGGGCACGCCGAAGACGCGCGGCGCGGCGGCTAACACCTCCGGGGTCGCCGTGCGATAGTTGTTGACCAGCCAGTCGGGGACGTGAATGCCGAAGCCTTCGATGAAGGTCTTGAAGTATTGCGCCCAGCCAATGGCGACGGCGATGTTGCCGACGGCGTATTCGATGATTAAGTCCCAGCCGATGATCCAGGCGACGACTTCGCCGAGCGTCGCGTAAGAGTAGGTGTAGGCCGAACCGCTGATGGGCACCATCGCGGCGAATTCGGCGTAGCAGAGCGCCGTGAAGGCGCAGGCAATGGCGGTAATGACGAATGACAGCATCAGCGCAGGGCCAGCGCCGGGGCGGATGCCAGCTTCGCCCGCCGCCGCCGTGCCGACCGTCGTGAAGATGCCGGCGCCGATGATCGCGCCGACGCCGAACAGGGTCAATTGCACGGGGCCGAGGGCGCGATTGAGCTGATGCTCCGGCTCGTCGGCGTTTTGCAGGATGGCGTCGAGCGGCTTGACGCGGAATAACCCGCCGAACGTGAGTAGCGAGATGCCGTTCGGCTTGCCGGCTGACTGTTTTTCCATGCGCTAGTATTCTCCCATCCGTTGCGGCATGAAGCTTGGCGTCGCGCCGGGCCTGTGGCCCGCCGTTTCGATGACTGATAACGAAGCTGGCTGACGAATTACAGATTTGCTGAAGCGCGCCGATTATCAACTTTCAAGCGAAGCCATGTCAAGGAGAAGCGACGCGGCGACACGGCGACGCGGCGACGCGGCGAGGGAGAGTGCGGCTGCGGTGTTGCTCGACCCCCTCTTTCTCCGCGTTGCCGTGTCGCCGCGTCGCCGCGTCTCTCTTTCCCAATCAGTGGCGGTCGTGTATATTCGCTACTTTGCGCAAACCGCGAGTTTGCGAATAGAATGATTAATCTCGCACTTTATTAGAGGAGCTGACATGGAAGGAAAGGGAGTAACCCTGTGGTTCACAGGGCTTTCGGGCGCCGGCAAGACAACGCTGGCGCGCCTGGTTGAAACCGAGCTGCGCCATCGCGGTCACAAAGTCGAAGTCCTCGACGGCGACGTGGTGCGCACGAACCTGTCTAAGGGCCTGGGCTTTTCGAAAGAAGACCGCGACACCAACATCCGGCGCATCGGCTTTGTCTGCAATCTGCTGACGCGCAATGACGTTATCGCCATCGCCGCCGCCATCTCGCCTTACCGCGACGTCCGCGACGAAGTGCGCCGCGACATCGGCGCGTTTGTCGAAGTCTTCGTCCAGTGCCCCATTGATGTGCTGGCCGAGCGCGACGTCAAAGGGCTGTATAAAAAGGCCCTGGCCGGCGAGATCAAGAACTTCACAGGCATTGACGACCCCTACGAAGCGCCGCTCGCGCCCGAAGTCACCGTCGATACCGACAAAGAGACGCCTGACGAGAGCGCCGCGCGCATCATCGCCAAACTCGAAGAGCTGCAATACGTCGCCGTTGCGAGCGCAATGGATACCTACAGCGACGCCGACGACGCTGAAGTCCGCCGCCGCCTCGAAGCGCTCGGCTACGTTTAGTAAACAGTGACGAGTGACAAGTGACAAGAAGCGCCGCTTGGTTCCCTCTTGTCACTTGTCACTTGTCACTTGTCACTTATGAAATTATTCGACCGGTTCAAAGCGAAAGAGCAAAGCCAGCGCGCCGTGCTGATCGGGCTAGACGGCACGCCCTGCACGCTTGTCGAGCAGTTCATCAAAGACGGCGCGATGCCGAATATGGCGAAGCTCTGCGCGAATGGCTCGCTGCTGCAAATGGATACGTCAATCCCGGACATTTCGTCGGTCGCCTGGACCTCGTTTATGACTGGCGCCAATCCGGGTCGTCATGGCATCTACGGTTTTCTCGACCTTCAGCCGAACAGCTACAAAATCTATTTCCCGAACTCGCGCCACATCAAGAGCGAAACGCTGTGGGCGGTGGCCAACCGGGCAGGGAAGCGCGCCATCATCATCAACGTGCCCTCGACCTATCCGGCACAACCGCTCGACGGCATCCTGATCGCCGGGTTCGTCGCCGTGGACATCAACAAGGCAACTTATCCGGCGTCGCTCGTTCCGCGGTTGCAGGCGATGGATTACCGCATTGACGTGGACGCGCGCAAGGTGCAGCAATCGCACGACGCCTTGATGGACGACGTGCTGACGACGCTCGACCGCCGCGTCAAGCTGTTGCTTGAGCTATATGACAAAGAGCCGTGGGATCTATTCGTCGGCGTCGTCACCGAGACCGACCGCTTGCAGCACTTCTTCATGGACGCGATGGCCGACCCGGCGCACAAGTATCACTCGGCGTTCCGCGATTTCTATCAGCGCATCGATGCGTTCCTCGGCCAGATCGCCGAGCGCCTGAAAGACGAGACCATGCTGATTATGAGCGATCACGGTTTTACGCCCATCAAGCAGCAGGTCTACTTGAACCGCTGGCTGGTTGACCACGGCTATTTGAAGTTAAAAGAGAACCCGCGCTCGATTGAAGAGATCGCTGACGGCTCGCGGGCTTTCGCGATGGACCCGGGGCGCATCTACATCAACGTCAGAGGCAAGTATCCGAACGGCACAGTCGAGCCGACGGACGCCGCGCGCCTGATTGCCGAAATCAAACAAGGGCTGTCGGAAATCAGCGACAACGGCGCGCCGGTGGTGCAAAAGGTCTACGAGCGTGACGAATTGTTCAGCGGCCCTGTCATCAACCTCGCGCCCGATCTCTGTGTGCAGAGCCGTTATGGGTATGACTTGAAAGGCGCGGTCAACAAGACGCAGTTGATGGATCGCGAAGTCTTCACAGGCATGCACACGCAGGACGATTCGACGTTATTCATCAACTCTCCGGCGAGCCGCTTGCGCTCCGGTAAGCCTCACATCACCGACGTTGCGCCGACGCTGCTAGCGGCGCTCGGCCTCGACGTGCCAGCGACGATGGATGGCCGCTCGATGTTCCGTTAAGCTGAAATGGCGGAGGTGGAAGCGATGAAGTCCCTTGATGACAAAATCCGAGAGTTGCCGCCACAGTTGCAGCAGGAAGTCGAGAGCTTTATTCAATCGCTCTCTGAAAAGGCGAAGGCGAAAGACACTGTGCAACCGCGACTGGATTGGCGAGGGGCTTTGCAGGAACTGAGTGGAGAATACTCATCGGTTGATTTGCAGCACAAGGCGCTTGATTGGTGGAATGAGTAATGTACTTGCTGGACACCAATATCCTTCTTGAGATAAATGAAGACCGTAATCATAGGATTGGATGGCGCGACGTTTGACATCATCCGCCCGCTTGCGGCGGCGGGCCGCTTACCCGTGCTGGCGCGCTTGATGCGCGAAGGCGCGAGCGCGCCGCTGCGCTCGACCATCCTGCCAAACAGCTTTCCCGGCTGGGCCAGTTGCACGACCGGCACCAGCGAAGGCATGCACGGCGTCTTCGCGCCCTTCATCAAAAATCCCGGCAGCTACACGGTGCGCGCCATGAGCGGACGCGACATCATGACGCGCCACGTCTGGGACTTGCTCGGCGCGCAGACGGGCCGCTCGATTGTCATCAATGTGCCAACAGCTTATCCGCCCGAACCCTTGAATGGGCGGATGGTCACGGGGATGCTGACGCCCGGCCTGCAATCCGATTTCACTTACCCGGCGACGCTCAAAGACGAGTTGTTGCGTGCCGTGCCCGATTACATCATCGAGCCGTCGCGCATCCCTGACAAGCGCGCGCGGGCCGCCGAATTCCGCCGCGCTATCGAATGCCGCGAGCGCGCGCTTGCGTGGCTGATGCAGCAAGGCGAGTGGGATTTTCTGATGGTCGTCTTTTCGGTGCTTGATCGCGCCCAGCATGATTACTGGGCCGACATGGATGCGACGCACCCGCGCCACGACCCGCACACGCCCGCCGAGTTTCGCAACTTCATCCATGAAATCTATGAGCGGCTGGACGGCGCGCTCGGGCGCATCCTTGAGCGCTTGCCCGCCGACGTGCGCGTCCTTGTCGTTTCCGATCACGGCTTCTGTCCAGAGCTGGTCGAAGTGCGCGTTAACGAAGTGCTGGCCAGCGCAGGACTGCTCACCTTCAAATCGCCGGCGACCCGGCGGCAACGGGCGCAGGCCAGGGCGCTGAAAGAAAAGCTCGCCCGCCGCCTGTCGCCGCGCACTTTCAATGGCAACGTACTGGATAAGAAGGTTCAGTATGGCAGTGACTTTCTCAGCGAGATTGACTTCACGCGGACGCGGGCTTACTTCGCGCAGGACAAAGGCGTGTGGGTGAATCTGGCAGGCCGCGAGGCTCAGGGCTGCGTCCGCGAAAGCGAATTCGACGGGGCTGTTCATCAGGCGCGCATGGCGCTTGAGCGCCTGACCGATCCGACGGATAACCAGCCGGTCTTCGAGCGCGTCCTGCGTCGCGACGAAGCATTCAAAGGTTTGTGGTCTGACCGCTTGCCCGATCTGGTGATGGTGCCGCGCCGCGATGAGGTCGTTTACAACGAACGTCCCGGCTATGGCCAGGTGATGGTGCCTGCTGATTCGACGACCGGGACACATGCGCGCGACGGCATCTTCATTGCCTGGGGACGCGATATTGCGCCCGGCGTTGACTTTGCCGCGCCGCCGAATCTGCGCGATGTCGGGCCGACGGCGCTCGCCTCGCTCGGTTGCCCGCTGACGACTGATATGGATGGCCGTGCTCTGGTCGAGCTTTTCCCTGAAGTGACCGAGCCCTCGCGTGAGGGCAGCTCATACAAAGACGCGGCGCAGGCGGCGGCAGCCAATCGTTCGGTCTACAACGCCGGCGAAGAAGCGGAGCTGCGCGAACGGTTGCGCGCGCTCGGCTATATCGAATGATAAAAGCGCGCCCTGAAGTTGCCGCCACGCGGCGCGACGATTATGAAAATTCTCATCATCGGCCTTGATGCCGCGACCATCGAGTTGATTGAGCCGTGGGCCGCGGCAGGCCACTTGCCGACGCTGGCGCGGCTGATGAGCGAAGGCGCGTGCGGGCGGCTGATCTCGACGCCGAACATGCATAGCGCCTCGGCGTGGACATCGATCCTTACGGGCTTGAATCCGGGCCGGCATGGCCTTTTCGTTTTTTCAGACCGCAACTTTGCGACGGGCCGGCAAGAGTTCTTCAAAGGCGGCGACCGCGCGGGCCGCATCCTTGGCGATTACCTGGCGCGACACGGTCTGACGAGCGGCCTTCTGAACGTGCCAATGACCTATCCGGCAAACGCGCCTGCGGGCAGTTGGATGATCAGCGGACTGGACGCGCCGGCGCTGAATGAATCGGCTTTTTTTCCCGCGCCGCTGCGCGAAGAAGTCTTCAGCCATTTTCCCGATTATGCATTTACTCCCATCGGGCTCGGCGACCTGATGAAAGCCGGGCGCGTCGATGACGCCATCAGCGCGTGGCTGCGGCTTACGGAAACGCAAACCGCGGCGGCCGAGTATTTGATCGAACAACACCCGACCGATCTCTTCATGACCGTCTTCACGGCGAGCGACTGGGGCGGGCACAACTTGTGGAATTCGCCCGCGCAATCGCGCGATGGGCTGCGCCGCGTTTATAAATCCCTCGACATCGCGGTGGCAAGGCTGCTGGCGCTTGCGAACGAGCAAACACAGGTTTATGTCATCAGCGATCACGGCATGGGGCCGCACAGCGGCGCGTCTTATCACCTGGCCGAATGGCTCGAAGCGCGAGGTTTTATGGCGAGGCAATCATCCGCGCCGCCGCGCGCTTCGTTGATGAATGCAAGCCGTCGCGTCGCAAAGAATCTCCTGCCCGTTGCGATCAAGGAAACGATCAAATCGCGCCTCGGCGCCGAGCGCGTCAAACAGATGCAGGCCGCCGAGAAAGACGCCTTCTACGATTCGATTGACTGGCCGCGTAGCCGAGCTTACACAGAGCCGGGGCGTCACGTCATCAACATCAACCTCGCCGGCCGCAACCCGCAAGGCGTCGTTGCCGCTGCCGATTACCAGGGCGTCTGCGCCGAAATCAGCGCCGCGCTCGGCGAGTGGCGCGATGCGCGCGGCACGGCGGTGGTCGAGCGCGTCGCCCGCCGCGACGAGTTATATGCCGGGCCGTTTGTCGAGCGCGCCAGCGACCTCTACATCTACTGGAACCCGCGGGCTGCGTTTGGCGAGCCGCCACGCGAAGTCCGCGACCGGGGTTACTGGTGGAGCGGCGATCATCGGCCCGAAGGCATTCTGATTGCGCGCGGGCCGGGCATTGCGCCGGGAGCACGGTTGGATGAGCCGGTCGTCTACGATTTCTTGCCGACGTTGATATACGCGGCGGGCTTGGCGGTTCCCGATGACCTCGATGGCCGCGTCATCGAGCGAGCGTTCAGCGAAGCCCATCTGAGCGCGAATCCGCTGCGCATTGACCGGGCGACAGGCGACACCGCAGGCGCGCCCGGCACGTTGAGCGAGGCCGAAGAAGAGTTGATTGAAGAGAAGCTGCGCGCGCTCGGCTACCTGTAAGGCGAAAGATGAAGGCGGAACCCGAAATCAACCCCGGCGACAGCGCAGCCACATCGCCACAGGCCGGCGCAGAAAACTCGCCCTCTCTTTCTCCTACCACCTGGCAGCGCCATGCAATCAACCTCGCTTCGCTTGTGGCTCTGCTGCTGGTGATGTTCTGGCGCGTCTTCCTGCTCGGCGAAACACTGATCGATGTGGCGACGCTGAACAACCAGTTGCCCTGGGGCTACAGCGCAGGCCCAAGCGATTACCCTTACAATCGCCGCGACCTCACAGATATGTACGTGACCCGCGAGTATTTTGTCGTCGCGGCTTATCGTGATGGCGAGATGCCGTTGTGGAACCCGTACACGATGGCTGGCCATCCTATCTACGCCGATGGCGTGACGCGGACGCTGTCGCCGCTCCTGCTCTTTTATAAACTCTTCGACGTGCCGCTCGGTTATTCGCTGGCGCGCATCAGTGAGCTGATGCTGGCCGCGATCTTCATGTACATCTTCCTCGTCGCCCTCGGCGTCAGCGCGCGTGGCGCTTTGATCGGCGCGCTGGTCTTCGAGCTGTCGGCGCATGCGTTGTTGCACCTGACGGGCCTCGGCTGGTTCGGCGGATTGATGTGGCTGCCGCTAATCATGCTCTTCGTTGATCGCGCCGCCCGCCGCCAACAGTTCAGGCCGGCTTTGCTAGCTGGCGTGATGTTTGCCGCGCAATTCTTTTGCGGTTATTTGCCGAATCAGATTTACTACGCCGGGGCCATCGTTCTTTATTACCTGATCGCCGCCCACCTCGAATTCGGCAAGCTCGAAGGCCGCCGGCGAAGGCGAGCGCTCGGCAAGACCGTGGCGCTGATGGCGACGACCCTGGCGGTTGGTCTGATGCTGGCGGCGACGCAATGGGCGCCGATGCTTGAGCTGCTGCGTTACTCGAACCGCAAGATCGTCGGCGCGGAGATGGGTTACATCTACCTGCCGCCGTGGTACGGCTTGACGCTGATCTTTCCGAATCTCTTCGGCGCGGCTTACGACACGCGCACGCTGACGCTGTTTACGGCGCTTGGCGTGTCGCACGATCACATCCTCTACATCGGCGTTGCAGCGTTAGCGCCGCTTGGATTCGCGCTCTTCTGGTGGAAGCAGTCGAGACGCGGGGACACGGGGACACGGGGACGCGGCGAGGGAGTGCGGATTCCTGGCTCACCACGACAAGAGCATACGGAAAGTCCAACAATTCCCCGTGTCGCCGCGTCCCCGCGTCCCCGCGTCACTCTCTTCGCGTTGCTGGCGGCGGTCTCGCTGGTGGTGATGATGACGACGCCGCTTTATGTGCCGGTCACACGCTACGTCCCCGTGTTGCAGGTGATCCGCGTCGCCGTGCGCGCCGGAGTGATCTTTCATTTTGCGGCGGCGGTGCTGGTGGCACTCGGCGCAGACCTGTTGATGCAGGCGAGCGCCGATCTGTTCGGTGCCTTCGCCCGTTTGGCGCGACGATTCTTTTATGCCGCCGCCGCCTTTGTAGCGATGGCTACAATTGCTGCGTGGGTGATGAAGGCCACAGGCTTTGCCGCTGAGAGCGAAGCGCGCGGCTGGCGAGCCTATCTTCATCGGACGGCTGCCGCGCTCACGCCACAATTCCTGCCGCCCGATGCCGGCATTCTGGTGCCGCTCGGCATGCTGGCGATAGTCGCCGGGCTTTTCTGGCTGACGAGCGCCGGCCGCTTCAGCCGCCGGGCGCTGCTGGCCGGACTTTGCAGCCTGCTGGTCATTGATCTGTTCTGGTTGAGCGGGCAGTTCAACCAATCTTACGAGCGCTCACGGGTTTATCAAGCGACCGAAATCACCACGATGCTGCGCGGCTTGCCGCCCGGCCGCGTGCTGGTCGTGCCTGCCGACCTGGAATCGAATCGCCGTGTGTCGTCAAGCGAAGACAAGATCATTGCGCCGCCGAATACGCTGCTGCCGTACCAGATTCCGACCGTCGCCGGCAAGAATCAACAATTCCCGAAGTGGTATCGCGACTACGCTGCGCTCATCGAGCCGCAGCCGAACCTGAGCCATGTCGTTTTTAACGAGCCGCGCTCGCGTTACTTCGACCTGCTCGACGTGCGCTACGTGGTGACCCATGCCGATACGCCGCTTGATGGGTATGAGCGGCTGGCGACGGCTGAAGGCGTTGCGGTCTACGAAAACAAGAACGCTTTGCCGCGCGCTTTCTTCGTTGATCGCGCCCTCGCCGTGGCCAGCCATGCCGATGCAGTTGCCGCCTTGCGCGAGCCGACATTCGATGCGCGCCGCGAGGTGGTTATCGAAAGCGATGCGGGCTTGTCCGCAAACGCCACGCCTCCGCCAGTCGGGATGCAGGCGAGCGCCGACGCGGCGTCCATTATCGAAGACCAGCGCAATCGCGTGGTGATCGAAACGGCGAACCAAACAGACGCATGGCTGGTGTTGAGCGATAACTTTTATCCTGGCTGGCGGGCGGCGATTGACGGCAACCCGACAGAGATTTTTCAAGCGAACGTCACCATGCGCGCCGTCAAAGTTCCCGCCGGTCGCCATGTGTTATCATTCGTCTTTGCGCCGCGCGTCTTCAGGGCGTCTCTAGTGATAAGCCTCGTAGCGGCGGCGCTGCTCGGCCTGGGACTGGCGTTTGTCGCTGTGCGCCGCGGTAAATAAGTAAAGATCAACGGAGCAACGGTCACGATTTACGGTAAGATCAAAAAGACGGTCAAGCACACGCTGATCTTCGGCATCGGCAGCGTCGTCAACAGCGCCTTCGGGTTGGTGCTGGTGCCGCTCTACACGCGCTACCTGCGCGCCGCCGAGTTCGGCGTGCTGTCGCTGCTGACGATCACCCTGACGCTGGTCACCATCGTCCTGAAGTTCGGGCTCAATCACGCCTTCTTCCGCCACTACTACGACACCGAAGACCCTGCGCATCGGCGGCGCATTGTCGGCTCGACGCTCGGGTTTTTGCTGGTCTCCGGGGTGATTTCGACCGGCCTGCTCTATCTCTTAGCGCCGCAGGTGTCGTGGCTGGTCTTTTCGGGCGATGCCTCGAACGCCGGCCTGCTGCGGCTGATCTTTTTCATCAGCTTCTTCGAGATCATTTCGGTCATCCCCGATTCGATCTTGCGAGCGAACTTTAAATCGGCGCACTATTCGGCGCTCAACATCACGGCGTTCGTCGTGCAGCTCGCGGTCATCTGCTACCTGGTGATTTTCGTCGAGGCGAGCGTTGAAAACGTCTTGCGGGGCCGCTTGATCGGCTCGGCTTTTGAAGCGTTGATCTTCTTCGTCGTCGTGCGGCGCGACCTGAGCTTGAGCTTCTCTTCCAAGGAGCTGCGCGGCATGCTGGCCTTCGGCACGCCGCTGATCTTCAACCAGATCGCCATGACGCTGTTCATGATGATCGACCGTTTCTTCCTCGAACGCTATGGCAAGGCGCGCGATGTCGGCGTTTATGCGATAGCCAACACGCTGGTCTCGGTCGTTTCGGTGCTGGCAACCGTGCCCTTCAGCCAGGTCTGGACGGTGATGCGCTTTTCGGTGATGAACGAAGAGGGCGCCGAAGAATACTACTCGCGCGTGCTGACCTACATCACCTTCGTCAGCATGTTTTTGTCGCTGGGCGTGGCGGCGATTGCCGGAGACGGGCTGCTGAGGTTTGCGCGCTCGGATTACTGGCCCGCCGCCGGCATCATTCCGCTGCTGGCGATGGCGATGGTGCTGGACAGTGCCGCCCGCGTCCTCAACATCGGCATCACCTTAAAGAAGCGCACTATCTACGCGCCCATCACTATTGCCATCGCGCTGGCCTTCAACATCGCGCTGAACTTCGCGCTGATCCCGCGTTATGGAAGCCCGGGCGCAGCGGTTTCGACGCTGCTCTCTTACGCGGCGTTCTGCGGCTTGCGCTTCTGGGCGTCGAACCTGTTTTACAAAGTGCGTTATGAATGGGGGCGTGTCTTCACGGTCGGCGGCGTCGGCGCGCTCGTGGCGGCGGCTTTCTATGCGATTGATTATCTGCGTGGCGACCTGAGCGTGATGTCGTACGACGACCCGCACCGGCGGCGCTTGATTTATATATCGGCGGTGGCAAAGGTCGGGCTGGCGCTGGCCTTCCCGCTCATCCTTCTGGCGCTCGGTTTCTATGACGAGCGTGAGCGGCGGCGGCTGGCAGACATCTATAGGCAAGCGCTCGGCACGCTCCGCAATGGCAAGCTGGAAAGTGTCAAGCCTGACAACACTGACGACATGCCGATCAATGCTGAAAAGAGTTTTGATGCCGGTGATTAAACCGCCTCGCCGCCTCACAAGCCAACATGGGTTGAGAATCGCGCCATAATCCTGTAAATTTCTTAGTCTTTTGTTATGAGCAAAAAAGTTCTCTTCATAGGTCTGGATGGGTCTACATTTGATCTGCTTGATCCGCTGATGCAAAAAGGATTGATGCCGCGCCTGCAAGCCTTCATCAACGAAGGCGTGCGCGGCTGGCTGGAAACGACGATCCCGCCCATCACGCCGACCGCCTGGGTGTCGTGGATGACCGGCAAGAATCCCGGCAAGCACGGCGTCTTTGAATTCCTGCTGCGGCGCAAAGGCTCGAACGCCCTGCCCGATCAGCCGGTCAGCGCCCGCGCCCGCGACGGCCTGCCTTTCTGGGACATTCTCGGCCAGATGGGCAAGCGCGCCATCGTCACCAACATGCCTTGCACCTATCCGCCGACGATGGTCAACGGCGTGATGGTCGCCGATTTCCTGACGCCGCGCGGTCGCCGCGACTTCACCTATCCCGAATCGTTGCTCGAAGAGATCGAATCGCGCTTCGGCCCCTATCAACTCTACATCACCGAAGTCTACGCCCCCGGCAAGGTTGACAACATCCTCAATCAGCTCTTTGACGAGCTGAAGTACAAGACTCAGGTGAACCGCTACCTGATGGACAATTACGACTGGGATGTGTTCGCCACACACTACTGGGGCACGGATCGGTTTCAGCACGAGCTGTGGCATTTGCTCGATGAGTCGCACCCGTTTTTTGACCGCAAAGAGCATACGGCCAACATCGAGCGCATTCACGAATACTGGAGCGCGGTTGACGCGATGCTCGGCGAGCTGTTGGATGCGGTTGGCCCGGACACGACGATTTATATGGGCTCGGATCACGGCTTCGGGCCGATCAAGAAGTTTCTCTGCTTCAACGTCTGGCTGATCGAGCAAGGCTTGCTGGTCTTGAAGCGCGACGCGATGACGCGCTTCAAGCGCGCCCTGTTCAAGCTGGGGCTGACGCCTGACCTGGCCTATCGTTCAGCGATGAAGATGGGATTGGCGCACCTGCGCCTGTCGGTCGGCGTGTCGAATCGCTCGACGTTGATGAAGCTGGCCAACGCCCTGATGCTGTCGCTCGACGACGTAGACTGGTCGCGCACCGTGGCTTTTTCTAAGGGCAACTACGGGCAGATATTCATCAACCTGAAGGGGCGCGAAGCCAACGGCATCGTCGAGCCGGGAGCCGAATACGAGCGCGTGCTGGCGGAAGTGAGTCGTAAGCTACGCGACTTGACCGATCCCGAAACTCGCCAATCGCTGATCGGCCCCATCTGGCGGCGCGAAGACCTCTACACCGGGCCGCATATCGCGCAAGCGCCCGACCTGCAATTCTTGCCGGCGGATATGTCGAACAAGCCGCTCGGCACGCTCGACCTGACCTCGAACAAATTCATCACGCCGGTCTATGGCAATTCGGGCGATCACCGCATGCACGGCATCTTTTTGGGGCGCGGCCCTGAGCTAAGGCGCGGGGCGAGCGTCGAAGGCGCGCGCATCATCGATTACGCGCCGACCATCCTGCACTCGTTCGGCGTCGAAGTGCCCGCGGACATGGATGGGCGCGTGCTGGAAACGATCTTCACCGACGATTATATGGCTCATCATCCCGTGCGGCTGACTGACGCGGCTTTCGCCGAGGCGGAAAAGAGCGGCGCAATGACCGACGAAGAGAGCGACGAAATCCGCGAGCGGCTGCGCGGCTGGGGCTATTTGGGATAGGCTGGAAGTAAAGACAAAAGCAGAACTGGCAGTAAGCCGCCGGCGTTTGGTAGGCACCGACGGTGGGGGTTTGTGAACAAATTCAACAAGGGAGAATCAGGCAAATCATGACAAAGAGTGGTCACAAGGGGATCAGCCGCATCGATCAGCCTTCACGCAATACCTTCGGCTGGTATGTCCGCGTGATGTTTAATGGCAAGCAGGTCTCTAAATTTTTTAGCGACAAAGTTCATGGCAGCAAAAGGCAGGCGCTCGACGCGGCGGTGACTTACCGCGACGAGGCCGAGAAGAAGCTGGGTCGCCCGCGCACAGACCGTCAGGTCATTGCCCGGCAGACGCGCAACACCTCGGGCATCGTTGGCGTCCAGCGCCGCACCAAGGTCGTGCGCACCAAAGATGGCGAGCGCATCGTCAGCAAGTATTACGTCGTCACCTGGAACCCGGAGCCGGGCCGCGTCGAGACGATCTTCGTGCCGGTTGAGAAGTACGGCGAGCGCGGCGCGCTCTTGAAAGCCTGCTCGATCCGCCGTGAGAAAGAGAAGCAGATTTACGGCACCGTCTTGCGGACCAACTGGGAAGCCAGCCTGGCAAAGCTGGTCTCTTAAGGCGCGCCTTCGAGTTTGTGGGACGGATTACTGAAGATGCCATTCGACTCCATCTCGGCGGTCTTGCCCGCGTACGACGAGGAAGAAAACATCGAGAAGGCGACGCGGGACATGGCCGCCGTGCTGGGTGGACTCGGCCTGCGCGACTGGGAAGTGATCGTCGTCAATGATGGCTCGCGAGATCGCACGGGCGAGATTGGTGATCGGCTGGCCGCCGAAGACCCGCGGCATATTCGCGTCTTTCATCACCAGCCGAATCGCGGTTACGCCGAAGCCTTACGCACAGGCTTCGGCAGCGCGCGGCACCAGTTGATCTTTTACACAGACTCGGACAATCAATTCGATGTCAAAGAGATGCCGCGGCTGTTGCCGCTGATTGAAGAGGCCGACATCGTCTGCGGCTTCCGCATCTATCGCTTCGACCCGCTGACGCGGCTGATTCTGAGCTGGGGGTTCAACCTGCTGGTGCGAATCATGTTTCGCATCAACGTGCGCGACATCGATTGCGCTTTCAAGCTCTTTCGCCGCGAAGTCTTCGATAAAGTCACGATTGAATCGAAGAAGTTCTTCGTTGACGCCGAGGTGCTGGCGAAAGCCAAGTATTACGGCTTTCGCCTGGTCGAGATCGGCGTGCGCCATTACCCGCGCCCGGCGGGCCGTTCGACAGTGCGCGCCAGCCATATCATTTCGACGCTCGGCGAGCTGGCGCACATCTGGATGAACATTCACTCGAAGCCACGCGGCAAGCGTTAATGTCGCGCCAGGCGGTCAGCTTGCGCGACATCGAACAACTGATGCAACGACGCCAACCGAAAGCTCCGTCACCGACGAACGCCGCGCCGCGCGGCATCAGCCTGCGCGGCCTCGCGCAAGTGATTATCGGCGTCGGCGCGCTGGCGCTGGTTATCGCCCGCTCTGATCTGCACAGCTTGCTCGAAGCGATTCGCTCGACCCGCGTCGCCTATCTGCCGCTCGCGGTGCTGGCGTCGTTCGCGGTCACCTGGCTGATGGCGTCGCGCTGGCGGGCCATTCTCGCGGTGCGCGGCCAGAGGTTCAAAACCTACCGGCTGTTTGCGGTCTACCTGATCGGCATCTTCTTCATGAATTTCATTCCGGGCGGCGGCGTCAGCGGCGACGTGGCGCGCTTGATCTACGTTGACCGCGAAGTGCGCGACAAAGCCTTCGTGCTATCGACGCTGGTCTACGAGCGCATGGTCGGCGGCTTTATCATCCTGCTGCTCGGCCTCGTCGCCAGCGTCGCCAGTCACAGCTACGCGCAGACGAACCGCGTCGTCTTGAGCGAAATCGTTCTCGCCGTCGCTTTCGCGGCTGCGGCGATGTTGATGAGCGAGCGCGTCTCATCGCGGCTGGCGCGGGTTTGTCGAGCATTGGGCGGGCGCTTCAAGCTGGAGCGCTTTGGTCAGGCGGCGGCGCGCACCCTTGAAGCCATTTCCGAATTGCGCCACCACCGACGGATGGTGATAAGCACGCTGGCGCTATCGGTGCTGGTGCGCGCGGTCTGGAGCCTGGGTTGTTACATTGTCGCGCTGGCGCTCGGCTTGCCGCTCAGCTTTGCGACAGTCTTCGCGTTTATGTCGCTGGTTGACCTGGTGCGCATGCTGCCCGTATCGATTGGCGGCATTGGCGTGCGCGAATGGCTGTTGGTCGCGCTATTCGCCGGCGTCGGCCTGAGCCGCGAACAGGCGCTGGCCTTCGCGCTGCTGGCGTTTGCGCCAATCTACTGCAACGCCATCGCCGGCGGCATCATTTACATCTCGATGGCGCGGCTCAAGCAGCCAGAGCGGCCCATCGCCGAACTCGATTTGAAAGGCTCGGAGGCCGGATAGCCAGCCATGTACCGCCATCATCGCATCGCCGTCGTGATGCCGATTCACAACGAAGAAGACCGCATCGAGCGCGCCATCGGGCGGGTGCCGTCGTTCGTTGATCTGATCATCGCCGTAGACGACGCCAGCCGCGACAACACGGCGGCGCGATTGCGCGACATCGCTGATGGGCGATTGATCGCCATTCGCCATGCGACGAATGGCGGCGTCGGCGCGGCGACCAAGACCGGCTATCGGCGGGCTCTGGCGACCGGCGCCGACCTGATCGCCGTGATGGATGGCGATGGGCAGATGGATGGGCGTGACCTGCCCGCATTGCTAGACGCGGCCATCGCCGGGGCCGATTATGTCAAAGGTAATCGCTTCCTGCATCGTGAATCGCTCAGGGCCATGCCGCTTGCTCGTTTGATTGGTAACTGGCTGTTCAGTCAGTTGACGCGGCGCGCGGCGCGCTGTGCCGTTCGCCTTGACGCGCAGTGCGGCTACACGGTGATCCGTCGCGCGGCGTTGAAAGGCTTGCCGCTCGATACGCTGTACGACCGCTATGGCTTCCCTAACGAAATGTTATTTGCCGCCGTGCGGGCGCGGCTTCGAGTCGCCAGCGTCGCGGTGCGCAGCATTTACGAAACCGAAGTGTCCGGCATCAACCCGCTGACCGCCGTTCCAATGATCGGCTTTCTGATCGCACGCCACTGGTGGCGCGACCGGCTGGCGCAGCTAACCTCTGAGCTGGGCCAGCCGGTCGAGTGGCTGTTGAAGTGAGTAAGCCCGCCTGTGAAACCAGAACTCAAACCCCGGTTGTTGATTCTTACCAGCTCATTCCCGTGTGGGCCGGATGATGAGACCTGCGGTTACGTTCGCCAGTTCGCGCGCCATCTGGCGGCTGATTTCAGCATCACGGTGCTTGCGCCACCAGCCGATCAAACCGTCGCGATGACTGGAGAGCCTTACAGATTGGTCCGCTCTGCGCCGCTCTTGCCTGCGCGGTTTAATCCTTTCCGGTCAGCGACCGATTTAAATCGTCTACGTGAAGCAAGCCTTATGACAAAGCTGGCTACCGCGATTGCGTTGTTGAGCTTCTTTGTCAGGGCTGCGCGGTTGGCTTTGAGGGCCGAGGTGATTTGCTCGCACTGGCTGTTGCCATCGGGGCTAATGGGCGCGGCGCTTTCAAAGCTTCTCGGCAAGCCGCACGTCGCGGTAGAGCATTCCGGCGCGTTGCATCTACTGGGGGGCTTACGCGGCGGCGCGCTTCTCACTCGCTTCATCGTTGCCGGTAGCCGGCGCGTGGTCGTTGTCAGCCAGGATTTGCGGCGCAAGCTCATCACGCTCTGTCCCGGCGCCGCCGACAAGTGTGAAGTGATGCCGATGGGTGTCGAAATGGAGCGGCGAGCCGATGTGGCGCAAGCTGTTAGCTTGCGCACAATGGATCACGCCCGAAATACAGCGCAAGCTGTCAGCTTGCGCCACATCCTTTTCATCGGGCGGCTGACGCGGATCAAAGGTGTGGACGTGTTGATCGAGGCGCTAGGCCATGAACAGAGCGCGCGGTTAACCATTGCCGGCGATGGCCCTGAACGAACACCTCTCGAACGATTAGCCGTCGAATTAGCGATCAACGTCGAGTTTCTCGGCCAGATCAATGCCGCGCATCGTGACGCGCTGCTGGCTTCGTGTGATGTCGTCGTGATTCCGTCGCGCCTGGCTGGCAACCGCAGCGAAGGCATGCCGGTGGTCTGCCTGGAAGCGATGGCCGCCGGTCGCGCGGTCATCGCCTCTAGCACAGGCGGGCTGGCGGAAATCATCCGCGACCCGCACAATGGGCTGTTGTTCGAGCCGGGCGACGCCCGTATGCTCGCCGAAAAGTTACACCGGCTGTTAGAGGATGCGGCACTGCGCCGGCGGCTCGGAGAAAACGCTCGGCGCACGGCGGCCGAATATGCATGGCCGCGCGTTGCCGCGGTCTATGCCCGGCTCATCAAGGAATCATTGAACAGGAATGCAATCCATACCAACACCAGCGCTGACGCCGAGCGCGCCGCCTGCTGACGTCGCGCGCGTTGCCGGGCGCGGCACGCTTTACATCAGCGCCGCCAAGCTCTGGTTCATTCTCAGCGGCCTCGGCATTCATTTCAGCCTGCCGCGGCTGATGAGCCAGGAGCAATTCGGCCTTTATCAAGTCGTCATCGGCATCGTTTCGATCATCAACGCCGTGGTCGTCACCGGCACGTCGCAAACCGTCTCGAAATACATTTCGCAGGATGAAGGTCGCGCCGATTCGGTCAAAGCGAAAGCCTTGAAGTTGCAATCGCTGGTCGGCGGCGCGCTGGCGCTCGGTTTCTTTCTGCTTGCGCCGCTGATTGCTAATTACTTGAACGATGCGCGGCTGACGAATCCGCTGCGACTGGCGGCGCTCATCACCCTGTCCTATGCGTTCTATTCGGTCTACACCGGTTACTTCAACGGTCAGAAAAAGTTTCTGACGCAAGCCGCGCTCGACGCGACTTATTCGACGCTCAAGCTGGCTTGCATCGTGTTACTGGTCTGGACCGGCATGGGCGTGATGGGCGGCGTCGGTGGCTTCGCGCTGGCCGCGGCGGGCGTGCTTGCGCTATCGGCGACGATTGCCGGGAAGGGAACGCGAACCGGCGAAGTGAAGGCGAAAGAGCTGTTCGCGTTTCAGTCAACCTTGCTGGCCTTCACGCTGGTCTTGAACCTCTTGCAGAAGGTTGACCTGATTCTCGTCAAAGCGCTGTCGTCGTCCGATGCTGACGCCGCCAGCGCCAACGCCGGTTTCTACGGGGCAGCCATCAACGTGGCGAATATCACATATCAAGTCATCATCTCGGCGACCTTCGTCATCTTCCCGCTGGTGTCGCAAGCGACGTTTGCCAATGACCGCGAGCTGACTCGAAGCTACATCGCTAACACGGTGCGCTACACGCTGATGATTATGGCAGGGCTGGCGACGCTATTTTCGGCCAACGCCGCCAGCGTGCTGCGCGTCATCTACCCCGAAGCGTATCAAGCGGGCAGTGGCGCGCTCGGCTTACTCGCTTTCGCAATGCTCGCTTTCGGATTGCTCTACGTGCTGACGACGATTATCTCGGCGAGCGGTCGCCCGGCAATCTCTCTAGTCATTGGCGTCGTTACGTTGTCAGCGAGCGCCGGCATGAACGCGCTGTTGATTCCGCGAGCCGGATTGGCGGGCGCGGGCCTGGCGACGACGATAGCTATGTTCGTCGGCGCAGGGATCGGCGCTGCCTATTTGCTCAAGCGATTCGGCGCATTGATGCCGCCGCTGTCACTGGCGCGTATCGCCGCCTGTTCGGCATTGATCTATGCCTTGTCGCTCGCCTACGCGCCGACCTCGAAGGTCATGATTGTGATAAAGCTGGCGGCGCTTGGCCTGCTCTATGTCGTTGGATTGATCGCCAGCCGCGAGGTCGGGCGCGGCGAGCTGCAACTGATTCAGCGAGTGCTGAGGAAGTGACAAGTTGATGAATCCGCCGCCGGGCAAGTATATTGATTAACTGGTCTGAGTCGAAGATTATGAGCAAGAAATTACTGGTCATCGGATTGGACGGCGCATCGTTTAACGTCCTCGATCCGCTGATTGACAAAGGCCATCTGCCGAACCTCGCGCGCCTGATCGTTGGCGGCGCGCGCGCGCCGCTTGAGACGACTTTTCCGCCCATCACCGCCGTCGCCTGGTCATCGTTTATGACCGGCAAGAACCCCGGCAAGCATGGCATCTTCGAGTTCGTGCGCCGCGATAGAGGCACGCAGCGCGAGCTGGCCGTGAACGCTTCGTTTCGCGAAGGGCGCGCCATCTGGGACTTGCTATCGGATGCGGGCCGCCGCGTCATCGTCCATAACTTCCCCTGCACGTATCCGCCGCAGGCGGTGAACGGCTTGATGATTGCCGACTTCATGACGCCGCGCGGTCGGCGGGATTTCACCTACCCGGCCTCGCTGCTTGCCGAGCTGGAATCGCGGTTCGGCCCATATCGCCTGCACCTCTCTGCGACCTATGCCGGCGGCAAAGCGCAAGGCGTGCTCGACGAGTTGAACGACGAGCTGGATTACAAAGCCCGCGTTGCCGAATACCTGGCGAGCGCCTACGAATGGGACGCGTTCTTTCAATACTTCTGGGGCACCGACCGCATACAGCACGAGCTGTGGCACATCTTTGACGAAGCCCACCCGCGCCACGACCCCGAAGAGTCGCGTCTGTATCAGGAAAAGATCAGCGCCTATTTTCATCGCGTCGATGAAGTCTGTGGGCGGCTGATCGAGATGGCGGGCCGCGATGCGATTGTCTGGGTGGCGTCCGATCATGGCTTCGGCCCGGCGCACAAGTATTGCTCATTCAATCTCTGGCTGCTGCAAGAAGGCTTTTTGCATTTGAAGCGTGACGCGCGCACGCGGATCAAGCGCGCGCTGTTCCGGCTAGGAATCACGCCCGAAAACGCTTTCAAGGTGATGAAGAAGCTGCCGCTAGGACGCCTGCGCCCGGCCCGCGGGGCGAGCAATGAGCCGGGCACATCGCGGTTGCTCTCGACCTTTTTCCTGTCGTTCAACGACGTGGATTGGTCGCGCACGCTGGCTTTCGCGAAAGGCAACTACGGGCAGATTTATGTCAACCTCAAAGGCCGCGAGCCGCGCGGCGTGGTCGAAGAAAAAGACTATGACGCGGTGTGCCGAAGAATCGTCGAGCGCCTGAGCGCGCTGCGCGACCCGCAGACCGGCGAGCCGTGGGCGGGCGAAGTCTTTCGCCGCGAAGAGGTCTATGACGGGCCGCGCGTCGGCGATGCGCCCGACATCGCCTTTCTGCCGCGCGATATGCGTTACCTGCCGCTCGGCAACGCCGATTTCACGTCGAACAAGTTTATGGTGGACGCCTTTGGCATATCGGGCTGCCATCGAATGCATGGCGTGATGATCGGCAAGGCGGCGGCTGTAAAACCGGCGATGCGATTGGAGGCGGCGCGCATTTACGATGTCGCGCCGACGCTGCTCTACTTGATGGGCGAGCCGGTGCCCGCGGATATGGACGGGCGCGTGCTGACAGAGATCGTCGCGGAAGATTACCTGCTGGCGAATCCCGTTGGTTATTCGCAAGCGGATGAGAGCGCGTCGGCCAACGAGATTGAATACTCGGACGCCGAGAACGCCGAGGTCATCGAGAGCTTGAAGAATCTCGGCTACATTGGTTGAAAGCCATCGAGCCTTGAGCGAATGAATGAATTACCGCAGAGGGCGCAGAGGAGCGCGGAGAAGAGATCATTGATGGCGGGTGTGATGCGAACAATCAAGCGGGCGTTGCGGCTTCCGGCGGAGGCGATGCTGAAGGTCTATCTCGCCGCCCGCCCGCGCCCGCGCTTCACGCCTGAACGCGTCCGGCGCATTCTCATCTTCGCCTATCACGGCCTGGGTAATTTCATTCTCTACACGCCGGCCCTGCGCGCTTTGCGCGAGCGCTACCCGCAGGCGCGCATCGATCTGCAAGTCGGCAACAACACCGGCTGCGAAGAAGTGCTGGCCGGCGGCGGGCTGTTCGATCACATCTACAACCTGCGCTACGGAGCCGGCCTGCGCGCCTGGATCAAACGGGCTCGCGAGATTCGCGCCACGCGCTATGATTTGATCATCAACGAATTCCATAGCCACTCGTGGCCGCTGGCCTTGCTGGTCGCCACGAGCCGCGCGCCTTACCGGCTCGGCCATGTCACCAGTCCCGGCTGGCCGGCTCGATTCAGCCGGTACAGTTACGTCTTCAATCTGCCGGTCGTCATGCGTGACGACGAGCATGAAGTCGAGCGCTATTTCGATCTGGTGGCGACGGTCGGCGCGGCCCGCGTCGCCCTGGAGGATGCCCGGCCATTCATTTACCTGAGCGCCGAAGACCGGCGCTTTGCCGGTGCCTTTTTGCAAGCCCGCGAATGCGCCGGCAGCGTCATCGGCGTGCAGCCCGGCACTTCGCCGGCCATGCGCTGGAAGCAGTGGCCGACGGATCGTTACCGCGAAGTCATTCGTCGGCTGCTGGCTGAACAGCCTCTTGCTCACGTCATCTTGTTCGGCGCGCCCAATGAGCGCGAGATGATCGAAGCGTTAGCGGTAGGACTCGGGCCGCGCGTCTGCATCGCCGCGGGTCGAACCACCGTCAAACAGGTTGCGGCATTGATCGAGCGCTGCGACTTGCTGGTTTGCAATGACAGCGGCTTGATGCACACCGCCGTCGCTGTCGGCACGCCGGTCGTGGCAATCTATGGCCCGACAGACATTCGCCGCACGCGCCCTGTGGGGTCGAGCCACTCGGTCATTCGCCATGCCCTGCCATGCAGTCCCTGTTTCCGCTTGGAAGGCGACGCCGCGGTGAAGGCTTGCCCGCACCACGATTGCCTGATGACGATTGCGCCCGACGAAGTTCATGCCGCCATCGTGCGCTTGACGCGCGCCCGACCGCTTGAGCGCCTTGTCGGGGCCGCGTCGCAGCCGCTAGAATGACGGTTACTCGCAACCATCAATTTCCCGATGAAGTTTCGCGCCACCGCCTAACCTTCTTTAACAGGAGTTGAGGCAGCGGCTTGCACGGAATGAGCTTGGGCGAGGTTTGACGCACAGCGCAAAAGGAGAGCGAAGCAGAGGTGATGAGCAGGCCAAGCATCAGCGCATTCTTTCCGGCCTATAACGACGCGGGCACGATTGCTAGCATGGTGGTGCTGGCCGACCGCACGCTGCGCCAGTTGACCGACGATTACGAAGTCATCGTCGTCAACGATGGCAGCAGAGACCACACGGCGCAAATTCTCTCCGAGCTTGAGGTCGCCTACCCGCGCCTGCGCGTCGTCAACCACCCGACCAATCTCGGCTATGGCAGCGCCCTGCGCACAGGCTTTGCCAGCGCCACCAAAGATTGGATCTTCTACACAGACGGCGACGCGCAGTACGATGTGCGCGAGCTGGAAGACCTGGCGCCGTTGATGACCGGCAACGTGGACATTGTGAATGGCTACAAGATCAGCCGCTCGGACCCGTGGCACCGCATCCTGATCGGCAACCTTTACTGCTGGTTCATCAAGCTGACGTTCGGCATCAAGATACGCGACGTCGACTGTGACTTCCGGCTGGTGCGCCGCGACTGTTACAACCGCGTGCGCCTGCATTCGACCAGCGGGACGATCTGCGTCGAGATGGTGCGCAGCTTTCAAGATGCCGGCCTGCGTTTCGCCGAATGTCCCGTGCATCACTTTCACCGCGCCTACGGCAAGTCGCAGTTCTTCAACTTCAAGCGCCTGTTCAAGACGGCCAAAGACCTCACACGCCTCTGGTATCGTCTGGTCTGGAAGAAACAGGCGCAACTGGCCGCGCCGGACAACAATTCAAAAGTGACAAGGGATGAGAGAAGTCAGGAGTCAGAAGTCAGGAGTCAGAATGAATAAGGAAGGGGAGTCTAAAAGATAGAATAAAAGCGGCGGCGGACAAGCGTACTCGCTGAGTAGCGTACTCGCTGCCGCCGACTTCCTCTTCCATTCTGACTCCTGACTTCTGACTTCTGACTCCCCTCCTCTCGTCACTTGTCACTGTTGAGCTATGCGTGAAGACGAATACCGCGCGATGTACGACCTCGAAGACCGCATGTGGTGGTACGTCGGCATGCGGGAGATTACGGCGGCGCTGCTTGATGTTGAGATGGCGGGGGGCGCGGGGCTCCGCGTTCTTGATGTGGGTTGCGGCACCGGCTATGCGCTCAACTGGTTGCGCCGGCGCTATGCGGTCGAGCGTGCGTATGGCGTTGATCTGTCGCCGCACGCGGCGGCGTTGTGGCGCTTGCGCGACCTCGACACCGTAGCGCTGGCAAGCGGTGACCGGCTTCCGTTTGGCGAGGGCGAATTCGATCTCATCACCTGCTTCGACGTCATCTACCAGTTGGATGATGAGGCGGCGCGGCGCGCCGTTTCCGAGATGTACCGAGCTTTGAAGCCGGGCGGCGTCTTGTTCATTCGCGAGCCGGCATACGAATGGATGCGCGGCGGCCACGATGTTGCCGTGGCGACGCGGCACCGTTACACGCGCGCCGAGCTGAAGCGTTTATTAGAATCCGTAGGCTTCGCGCCGCGCCGCGCCACCTATGCGAACGCCTTGCTCTTCTGGGCGGCGGTGCCGCATCGTTTATGGTCACGCCTGAAAGGTTCGGGCGAATCGGATGTGAAGCCGACATCGCCGCTGATGAACCGCATCTTTGGCGGCGCGCTCAACGTCGAATCAAAACTGGTGCGCCGCATGGCTTTCCCCTTCGGATTATCCGTGATCGTGGTGGCGCGGAAACCGGCCTGATGCGCGGCTCGCCCGACGACCCTGATCAGGCGTTGTATTGTTCGTCGCTGACCTTCTCCATCCATTCAACGACCTTCCCGTCGAGCGCCTCCTGAATGGCGATGTGCGTCATTGCCGTCGTTGGCATCGCGCCGTGCCAATGCCTCTCATTCGGCGGGCACCAGACGACGTCGCCCGGCTTGATCTCCACTTTCGGGCCCCCCTCGCTTTGCACCCACCCGCATCCCGAAGTGACGATCAGCGTCTGCCCCAGCGGATGTGTGTGCCATGCGCTGCGGGCACCGGGCTCGAAGGTGACACACGCGCCACGCGCGCGCGCCGGATCGGGTGCCTCGAACAGCGGGTCAATGCGCACAGTGCCGGTGAAATACTCGTCCGGCCCTTTGCCGGAAGGCTGCGAACCATTTCGTTTGATCTCCATTTCTTCACGCCTCCACTTCATTGAACTAAGAGCTTGTTGAGCGCGGCCCGGCTTGATCGTTACGGCTCGCGCCTCAGGGCTTGACCATGACCTTGATCGCCTGCCGGTCGTTCATCGCCCGGTAGCCTTCGGGCACTGCGTCGAGGCCGATCACCCGGTCGAAGACTCGGCCCGGCTCGATCCTGCCTTCGAGGATGTCGGGCAGCAACTCCTCGATGTAGGCGCGAACCGGCGCGGGGCCGCCGCTCACGGTGATGTTGTTGTAAAAGGCCGGGAGCGACGCCGGCATCGTCTCGCCCTGCGGCACACCGACGCGACCGAGTGCGCCGCCAGGGCGGGTGATGCGGACGGCGGTGAGCATTGACTGTTCGAGGCCGACGCATTCAAGGACGGAGTGGACGCCGAAGCCGCCAGTCAGCTCGCGTACCCGCTCGACCGCCTCGTCGCCGCGCTCGCTGACAACGTCGGTTGCGCCGAACTCTCTAGCGAGCGCAATGCGGTCGGCATGCCGGCCCAGGATGATGATCCGCTCGGCGCCGAGGCGTCGGGCCGCGATCACGCCACACAGGCCGACGGCGCCGTCTCCGACGACCGCCACGGTCTTGCCGGGGCTGACCCTGGCGGTGACCGCCGCATGATGACCTGTCCCCATCACATCCGAGAGCGTCAGCAACGATGGCATCAGCGCGTCGTCACGGCCTACCGGCAAGACGAATAGCGTTCCGTCCGCCTGCGGGACGCGAACGGCTTCGGCCTGCGCCCCGGCAACTTTGACATTGCCGAAGAAGCCGCCCTGGATGCACGACGTTTGCAGCGCTTCGCGGCAGAACTCGCAGGAGCCGTCGGAGTAGGCGAACGGCATGACAACGAGGTCGCCGGCCTTCAGTGTGCGAACGTCGGCCCCGACCGCCTCGACTACTCCGATGGCCTCGTGCCCCATGACGGTGCCTGTGTCGCCGGGCGGCATCGCCTTGTACGGCCAGAGGTCGCTGCCGCAGATGCAGGCGCGAGTGACGGTGACGACAGCGTCGGTTGGCTCGACGAGGCGTGCGTCAGGGACGTTTTCGATGCGAACGTCGCCGGCTCCGAACATGACAGTTGCGCGCATAGTGATTTACCCCTTTCTCCGTTCTTCCATAGACTTGTCTGAATATTGTTCTAAGTTTGGTTACTAACCATTGTTTTCGTCCTGCTCTAGGATAATTATAAAACCTGGAAATAAGATGTGATATGACGATAGTCGCGAATACGTGGACGATCCTGCAAAGACCTCGCGCACGGCGTGCGGCACCGCTATCCGCGAAAGTGAATTCTTTATCCCGGCCTGCGTCTGCGTTATAATTGCCAGCCGAGGTGACGCTATGGGCTTGCATAGAAGAACGCTGACCCGCATCGCGCTGTTATTCTTTGTGCTTTTTCTTACACGGCTGGCGCCGGTCTGGGCACAAGACCCTTCGGGGCGACCCACCGAGCCGAAGCAGGACCCGTCAGGCCGACCGACCGACGCTCGCCCCGGTAAGCCATCCAGGAAACCGCCGAAGGCACCGCCTCGGCGCAGCGACGCGACTCCGGCCACTGTCACCCTTACGGTGCTGACCGACCCGCCAGAGTCCAACGTGATCGTCGAGGGCGAAGAGCGCGGCGCGTCGAACGGCGAAGGCCGCCTGGTGCTGGACAGGCTGCGGCTTGGCCATTACAACATCGAGGTGCGCAAGGACGGCTACCGGGCGATGACGCGCGGCTTCAACGCCGGCACCGAAGCGCCTACACTGGTCTTCAAGCTGGAGCCCGACCTTGACCCGAAGGTGGCGCAATTCGATCAACTCATCACCGCGGGCAAGCTGATCGGTCCCGACACCCCGAACGCGCTTGAGATTGTCAACGACCTGAAGACGCGCTTTCCTGAACGGCCAGAAACTCAACGCCTGCGCGGCGTCCTGATGGCGCGTCTGGTTGACAGCCTTGCTCCGGTCATTACGAATTCGGTGACCAACTGGCAAGCCGTCACGCGCGAACAACTGGCGAGCGCCGCCAACGCGGCCGGCACCGCACTGGCGCTCGGCAAAGAAGACAATCGCCTGCGCGCCGAAGCGGCTTACTTGAAAGGCGCGGTGATCTATCGCGACTGGCAGAGCGGCACAACCGGCGCGGCGGTTCCGGCTGATGGCAAGCTGCGCACCGGCGATGGTGAGGCCGGCGGCGCTTCGTTAGTCCAGGCGCGCGCCGAGTTTGAGAACGCTGTCCGCGCTGACGAAGCCTTCGCGCCGGCGCAGCTGTTCCTCGGCCTGACGCTGGTGGCCATGCAGGAATGGGCCAGCGCCGAGCTTATCTTCATCAAGGTCAATCAACTGGAGCCGCGCTGGCCGCAGGCTGTCATTGCTCTCGGCATGGCCTATTACAACCAGGGCAAGTACAAGGAAGCCATCGAGACGTACCGCCGCGCCCTGGTGATAGAGCCGCAAAGCGCGCGGGCAACTGCCGGGCTTGGCCTGTCCCGCGCGATGAAGGGCGAGAAGGACGGTATCAAAGACATCGAGCGCGCCACGCAGATGGACCCGGCGAGCGCCACTGCACAACTCTACCTCGGCATGGCGCTGGCACAATCGAAAGAGAAGAAGCATCGCCAGCGCGCCGAGGAGGCTTTGCAAAAAGCCCTTGAGCTGAACGCCAAGAGCAATGAATTCGCGCCGCGCCTCGCCGAGCAGGCTTTAGAGGGCTTGAAGAAAAAGAAGTGAGCCGTTATCAAAGCCGCCGACTGAGCTTGTCTCGATTCGGCTTTGCGGATATTCTCATCCAGAATCTACCAGCAACTCAGGAGGAATCGAATCGATGAATTGGGATCGTCTGAAAAAAATTGTCGCAGGGGCGGCGCTTATCCTGACGCTCTGGCTCGGCAGCGGGATCATTCTACCGACCACGGCGCAGGCGCAGTTTCGCGGCCGTGGTCGCTATGACCGCCGCGACTCTGATCGCCGCGAGGAGGTGGCCAAGGGCTATCGCGATGGCCTGGATCGGGGCGAGGAAGATGCGCGCGACCGCCGCCGTTATGACCCTAATAACTCGGAGCATTACCGGCGCGGCAACAATGCCTACCGCGATGGCTTCCGCCGAGGCTATGCCGATGGCTACCGCCGCAACCGTCATCGCCGTTAGGCCAATCGCGCCAGCTTGAGAAAAATATAAGCGGCCAGAGCCCGTACGCTCTGGCCGCTTATATTTTCTTCCGCTTGTTTGAAGCGATTAATTAAGCTTCGCGGATTCTTGCTTGATGGTCTTGATCTGCTCGCGCACGAGATCGACGTCAGCAGCCGTCGGCGCCATCTTCAAGTAAAGTTCGAGCGTCGCGAGCGCCTTTGCCGTCTGGCCGACCAGCGCCAGCAGCAAGCCATGATCGCGAACGTGCGCCGCCGAGGTCGGCTGGATGATGAGGATGCGCTCGATGACTGCGAGCGCCCGGCGATGGTCGCTGCGCGCATAGATGCTCAACAGGTTCGAGAGCATGCGCATCAGGATTTGCCGCCGGGTGACGGGCGATAGATGCGCCGGCAGCAACTCCGTCTTGCCGCCGCTTATTTCGGCGACCAGCTCGGCGCAGGCCATCTCGCCAAGCACACGTCCGCGGTTGAAGGGGTCAATGTAAATCGTTTCGGCTGCCCCCTGATGGCGCACGATGAAGTGGCCCGGCAACCCGACGCCTTCGACCGCGAAGCCGACGCGGCGCGCGACTTCCATATAAATCACCGATAATGTAATGGGGATACCGAGCCGCCGGTCAATGACTTCGTTGAGAAAGCTGTTGCGCGGGTCGTAATAGTTGTCGCGATTCCCATGAAAGCCATAATCATCGAAGAGCGTCGCATTGATGGCCGTGATGTAATCCGAGGCGCTGACGCCGAGCGGGATGCGGTCGCGGGCAAGGTCGGCAATGCGGTCGAGCTTATCAAGATAAGCAGCGACATTCAGGCGCGGATATTCTTCGGCGGCGATGAGCAGCGCGGCTTCGGCGAGGTTGATCTGTTCATCAGGCAGCGCCAGGCGCTCTGCAAAGCGGTTGCGGACGCTGGCTGGCTGGTGCTTCGCCACGGCTAAGCGATCACTCCTTATCCAGTGAATGGGCGCGCTGAATCTAGCGCGACGGTGCGCGCGCCACGGCAACCTTAATGAGGTTAGCCATCGGTGTGGCGCAAATCAAAAGGGCCGGCGTTTACGCCAGCCCTTTATCATACCACGACCGCGACGGCGATTGCCTCAACGGCTGTTTTTAGCGTGCGCCGGCGCCGCTTTGCCTTCGCCTTTGAAGTTTTTCCAGAGGAAAGCGTAAGAGTGATCGGCCACCGAAATCATGTACTCCCAGCCGTGCCTGCCGGGGAAGACGTGGAACTCGTGCGGGATGCCGAGTTTGGTCAGGCGCTCGTCGAACTGCTTGTTCGGCTCCGTGAAGCCGTAGTGATCCTGGTCGCCAACGTCAAAGTAGATTTGCAGGCCCGACTTCTTGATGGCGGCGGCGTTCGTCTCGGCGATGTAGACAGGGTTCACGGAACGGAAATACGTCTCGTCGGGCGGGGTGCCGAAGATATTGCCGATCAGTTGCGTCATGAACTGCGAGCGGCGGTCGGTGCCGGTCGGCTGCGGCAATTCGGCGAACAGCGCGGCGCAATGCGTCGTCACCGACGAGAACATCTCCGGGTGCTTGAACGCCAGCATCAGCGCGCCCCAGCCGCCCATCGAGATGCCCTGAATGGCGCGGCCTTCGCGCTTGCCCGTGGCGCGGTAGGTCTTTTCGATGTAGGGGATCAAGTCCTGAATGATGGCGTCTTCGTAGCGCACGCCGCTTTTGGAATTCAAATAAAAACTGCTCCTGCCGCCATCAACCGCGACGATGATGAACTCGCCGATCAGCCCTTGATCGCGAAAGGCGGCGACCTTGGCGGCGACGCCGCGCCGCTGGAACTCGCCTTCGTTGCCAAACATGCCGTGCAGGAAATAAAGCACCGGGTAGCGCCGCTTGGCGTCGGTCTTGTACGACGGCGGCAGCATCACGGCGTACTTCAGCTCATGGCCGAGCGCGGCAGATTGTAATGAATTATACTCGATGCCCAGTTCCGGTGACGGCATAGGAGTTGACGCTTGCGCCGGCGGCGGCCCCTGCGGGCGCGGCAAAACGTGCGCGGCAGTGTTAGCCAGCAAGGTAATAAGGAGCGAAAGAATCGCGATGCCGAGTTGTCCGAACAGTTCCATTAAGCGCCTCTGAATCGTGGCCCATCGCTGGGGAAGTGGTTGAGGTTGAGGTTGCGCGCCGCGATGTCCGACAGGTCGATGACCGCGGCGGCGTTGACGGCGGCGGCGATGCACAGGGCTTCGCTGATCTCCTGTTCGCTGGCGCCGGCTTGCAATGCCTTCTTGATGTGGCCTTCGAGACAGCCCTGGCACTTCGCGGCCAGCGAGGCAGCAATCGAGATCAGCTCCTGCGTCTTGGTGTCGAGGACTTTGTTCTCCGAGAAGTAAAGCTCGCGGTAAAACTCGCCATAGATGCGGCGCATCTTCGGGTCCATCATCGAATAGGACTGCGGGCGGCCATCGTTCGGCTTGGGATCGGAGGTTGGGATTTCGTTCTCCGCCTGCGCGTCTTTGACTTCGGGTTGCGGTGCCGGTTTGCTATCCATTGAGTTGCGAATCTCCTTGCTGTAAAGATGGGTGCCCATCGAGCGGCGAGGGCAGGGCACTGATCGTCATCCTCGAATTATACGCGACCAGCGCGCAAGGGGTCTGAAAAAAAATGTCTCCAATTTGTAAATTAAGCATTGAGACCAAAAGACGTTTTAGCATACTGCCTGAATGAGTGACAAGGGACGAACTGATTAGGACTTTTGCGCCGTGCTGGCTATCATAACCATTGGCGTCCGGCACGGTAGCGTGCCGGCGCGATCCCTGGCATAATTCCTGTTCGCTTGAGCGCGTCAACGGGCCATGGTTCAGAGTCATCTTTTCATAGGTAAGCCAGGCGCGGCAGCCGCGCTGCTGCTGATATTGGTGCTGCTCCTGCTCGCCGGTTGTGGCGCGAAAAACGCTTCCGACAGCGCCCGCAAGCAAGGCCGGCCTGCTTACGTTTCAAAAGGCGATGAAGGCACAATCACCGGCAAGGTGGTTTTTGCCGGCACGCCGCCGCCGCTCGAAGCGATCAATATGACGGGCGATGCGGCATGCGCGGCGACGGGCGATTCCAGCCCTGATGTCGTAGTCATCAATAACGGCAGGCTGAAAAATGTTTTCATCTACATCCGCGGCGCGAGCGTTGATGATTTCCGCTTTCCGACGGGCGGGCCTGTGACGCTCGATCAAAAGAACTGCCGCTATGTGCCGCACGTGCTCGGCGTGCAGACCGGCCAGATCGTCCGCATCAGCAACAGCGATCAGACCGATCACAACGTTCATCCAACGCCAAAGAAGAACCAGGGATTTAACATTTCGCAAGCGCATGGCGACGCACCGCTTGAGCGCGTCTTTGATAACCAGGAGGTGATGATCCCTGTGCAGTGCAATCAGCACAATTGGATGCGCGCCAACATCGGCGTGCTCGATCATCCTTTCTTTGCCGTGAGCGGCGATGACGGCAGCTATTCGATCAAGAACGTGCCGCCCGGCGATTACACACTCGTCTTCTGGCACGAGGTCTACGGCGAACAATCGATGTCGGTCAAAGTCGCGCCCAGAGACACTGTGACACAGGATGCGGAATACAAGCCCGTCGCCAACGGCAAGCCGGCGACCTTTCTGCGCGTCGCGCCGACCATTGTTGCGCCACAATTCACGGAGAGCATTTTGAGCAGTCCAGTTCATACCAGCGTTGATGCGAGGCCGAATCGCGGCCTCCACCTTTTCGCGATTTTTGTCGCCGTGCTGACGGTTGTGCTGTTGCTTGCCGGCGCGCTGGTCACCAGCAATGAAGCCGGCGATTCGGTGCCCGATTGGCCGCTGTCGTTCGGGCGCTGGCTGATCGCTTCACAGCGCTTCAATGGCGGCGTGCGCTATGAATACTCGCACCGCTTCATCGCCGGCGCGGTCAGTTTTGCGACCTTCATCCTGGCGCTGTGGGCATGGTTCGGCGACCACCGCAAATGGGTCAGGCGCTTTGCGCTGCTAGTCTTTGCGGGCATTCTGGGGCAGGCGGCGATAGGCGGTGTGCGCGTCTTGTTTCCCGCCTACAAGCCGCTGATCGCCGTGCCGCACGCGCTCATCGCGCAGAGCTTCTTCGGTGCCATCGTCGCCATCGCGGTCTTCACTTCGCAGAGCTGGTTCGCTCGTCACGATATGAAGCCGGACGGCGGCGGCTTCAGCTTGCGGCGGTTGACGGCGCTGAGCCTGGGCTGCGTGCTGGGGCAACTGGTATTGGGCGCGGCCTTTCGTCACGGCGCATTCGGCATCTTGCCGCATGCGCTCGGCGCGGTCGTCGTCGCCGCGGTCGTTGGCTGGACGGCGGTAGCGACGCTACGGCGGCATGGCGATGAGCGTTATCTCGCGCGGCCTGCATGGCTGCTCATCGTTCTACTGGCGACACAGGTCACGCTCGGCGTGCTGGCTTACATCACGCGCATGGCAGTTGCCGGCCAGCCGCTCGCAGGGGTCGGTGATTTCTTCGCGCGCCTACAGCTTGCGCCGCTTCCGTCGTTGAGCCTGCAACAGCCGGTCGAGCCGATGATCTCGCTGACCGCGGCGCACCTGGTCGTCGGCGCGCTGACCTTGGCCACCGTCGTTGTGCTGACGCTCAGAACTTATCAGGTGGTCATGCCGCAGCCCGATACAGTCGAGTCGGGCGCGAATGCGCTTGCATCATCACCCCGAAAGGCAGCAGTATAAGCGATATGGATTCAGTGGCAAACCAGGCCGTGAGCGATGACGCGCTACTCGCCGAGCAGCCTGCCGTGAGCGCGCGCGCCGGCAAGCTTACCGCCTACCTCGACCTGACCAAGCCGCGTATCACCATGCTGGTGACGGCGACGGCGGCCGCCGGTTACTGCCTCGGCTCCGCGAGTGGCTTTGATTACTTTCGCTTTCTCCACACCGCAATCGGCATTGTGCTGCTCTCTTCAGGCATCGGCGCGCTCAACCAGTACATCGAGCGCGACCTCGACCGATTGATGCGCCGCACAGAGATGCGTCCGCTGCCGGCGGGCCGTTTACAGCCACGACAGGCACTGCGCTTCGGCGTCGCCTTATCGCTGATCGCCACGGTTTATCTGGCCGTGCTGGTCAACCCGCTGTCGGCGGCGCTCGGCGTGCTGACGTTCGCGGCTTACCTGTTCGCCTACACGCCGCTCAAGACGCGCACGACGCTGTCGACGATCATCGGGGCGTTTCCGGGAGCGATGCCGCCGTTCATCGGCTGGGTAGCGGCAAACGGCCAGATCACTATCGAGGCGTGGGTGTTGTTCGCGATTCTCTTCCTCTGGCAGTTCCCGCACTTTCTCGCCATTGCCTGGATGTACCGCGACGATTATGCGCGAGCCGGCATCAAGATGTTGCCGGTCGTCGAGCGCGAAGGCCGCATCACCGGCCAGCAGATCATCGCCTACACGATCTTGCTGGTGCCGGTCAGCCTGATGCCGACGCTGGTGCGGTTGTCGGGCACGGTCTATTTTTACGGCGCGCTGGCGCTCGGCCTCTGGTTTTTGTATTACAGCGTGCGCGCCGCCCGGCAGCGCACGACCTGGCAGGCGCGCAAGTTGTTGCTCGCCTCGGTCTTGTACCTGCCCGTTCTGTTCGCCTTGATGGTGCTGAATAGATAAGTGATGGGCAAAGCGCTTGCCGTCCTGCTGACGTTGCTGACCGCGATCACCGTCTGGATGTTTGCCGGTCAGCGGGCGCCCTGGTTTCCCGAAAACATTTCCACCGACGGCGCATTGATTGATGCGCAATTCCGCCGCACGTTTGTCGTTGTCGGACTGGCATTCGTCGCCGCGCAACTGGCGCTCGGTTATGCGGTGTGGCGCTTCAGCCGCAAGGCTGCCGGTCGCGCCGCTTACTTGCCGGGCAGCAGCAAAATTGACGCGGCGTGGACGATCTTCACCGCCGTCGTCTTCATCACCCTGGCGATCACCGGCCAGCGCCTCTGGTCGCGTTTGCAACTGACGGGCGCGGCATCCGTCGCAGCGCCCGCCGATACGGTGCGCGTCGGGCTGGTCGCGCAGCAGTTTCAATTCACTTTCCATTACGCCGGCGCGGATGGCGTATTCGGCAGAACCGCGCCGGCGTTTTATAACGACGCGATGGGCAACTCAATTGGCCTCGACCCCGACGACGCCGCGGGCAATGACGATTCGCAATTGCCGGCGCTGGTCGTCCCCGCAAGCCGCGACATCGAATTGACCATGCGCTCGCGCGACGTGATCCATAATTTCTTCGTGCCGGCCATGCGCATCAAGCAAGACATCGTGCCCGGTCTGACGATCCGTTTGCGCTTTACGGCGATGCGACCGGGCAAGTACGAAATCCCCTGCGCTGAGCTTTGCGGCAACGGTCATTACAAAATGAAAAGCTGGCTGATCGTCATGCCTGCCGACGAATACGCCGAGCTGGAAAGATTGAGCAAAGCCCAACTGCGCGCCCGCGTCGAAGCGTTGCTGATGCCACAGTGAGCGCGAAGAGCGAATGCCCATGGCCGATGTGATTCCGCCCATCCCCGAAGACGCGCTCGCCAGGCCGAAAGGCTTCATGCGACGCTACGTCTTCAGCACCGACCATCGGGTCATCGGCATACAGTACTGGCTGCTGGCGCTGGTTTCGGTCTTCATCGGCATGGCGCTGTCGGCATTGATGCGCCTGCAACTCGGCTGGCCTGGCGTGCGCTTCTCATTCCTCAAAGTTCTACTACCGAATGCCGCGCCGGGCGGCAACATCTCGCCTGACCTTTACCTGTCGCTGGTCACCATGCACGGCACGATCATGATCTTTTTTGTGCTGACGACAGCGCCGCAGGGCGGCTTCGGCAATCTCTTCCTGCCGGCGCAGATCGGCGCGCGCCGCATGGCTTTCCCTGTTCTCAACATGCTGTCGTTCTGGCTGACGCTCGCGGCGCTGCTCGTGCTTCTATCCGCCTTCTTCGTCTCCGCGCCGAACGTCATCGGGCCGATTGCCGGGTGGACGATGTACCCGCCGTTGAGCGCGCTTGGCGAAATCAGCGGGCCGGGGCAGGGCACAGGCGTTGTGCTATGGCTGCTGAGCATCCTGATCTTTTGCATCGCGTCGCTGCTTGGCTCGATCAACTTCATCACGACGGTGCTAAAGATGCGCGCGCCGGGAATGACGCCGCTGCGCTTGCCGCTCACCTGCTGGTCATGGTTTACGGCTGCCGGCGTCGCGTTATTGTCGTTTCCGGTCCTGCTGGCCGCCGCCATCCTGCTGCTGTCGGACCACCTCGCCGGCACACACATTTTCATCCCGGCGGGCGAGTACGTGAGCGGCCAGTTGATGACGGCTGACGCCGGCGGATCGCCGATCTTATGGCAGCATCTCTTCTGGTTCTTCGGCCACCCGGAAGTTTATCTGGCCATCCTGCCGGGGATGGGATTGACTTCACATTTGCTTGCGACCTTCGCGCGCAAGCCGGTCTTCGGCTACCGTGCGATGGTCGCGGCGACGGCCGCCATTGGCTTGCTCGGCTTTCTCATCTGGGGTCATCATATGTTCGCGAGCGGCATGAGCCCGTATGCGGCGACAGCGTTTTCATTGCTGACCCTGGTGATCGGCGTGCCGTCGGCGGTCAAGACATTCAACTGGCTCGGCACCATCTGGCGCGGCCAGCTTCGCTTCACGACGCCGATGCTGTTTTCATTGGGATTTGTCTCGCTGTTCGTTTCAGGCGGACTGACCGGATTGTTTCTCGGCCAGGCTGCATTGGACATTCCGCTGCACGACACCTATTTCGTCGTCGCCCATTTTCATCTGATCATGGGCGTTGCCGCGGTCTTCGCCTTGTTTGCCGGAACCTATTACTGGTTCCCGCGCATGTTCGGGAGGATGATGAGCGAGCGGCTTGGTCGCATCCATTTCGTTCTGACTTTCGTCGGCGTCTATGCGGCCTTCATGCCGATGTACCTGATGGGCGTCAGCGGAGCGCCGCGCCGCTACGCCTTTCATTACAACCCGGCGACCGGCGAAGGCTTGCAGTACCTGGCCGGCATGGTGCCGTTGACGCGCTTCGTTTCGTTTGCGGCATTCGTGACCATCGCCGCGCAGTTCGTTTTCGTCTTCAATCTGCTATGGAGCTGGTGGCGCGGGCCGCAAGCCCCGGCGAATCCGTGGGAAGCGACAACGCTTGAATGGGCCGGCGCGGCGACCGCGGAAGGCGAAGCGGCACGCTCGCCGGTCGTCCATCGCGGGCCTTATGAATTCAGCGTGCCCGGCGCGCCACGCGACTTCGTGATGCAAGACGAGCCGCCGTTTTCAAAGCGCCGGCAAGGCGAGCAATAGCTCCGCACAGCGGCCTGGATGTGGCGCAAGGCGGTTAGCTTGCGCGAGGCGCGGCGCTAGCCCTTAGCTTGCGCCACTATTCAGATCACTCTTTCACGATGCGAACGACAGTCACCTCAGAAGCTGGAGTCAAAGGCGCAAGCGTCAGCGTGGGCGGCGCGGGCGGGACGGCGCGGCGCGGCTCAGGTGGCGGCGGCAATCGGCCAAAGCCCGGCGGCGGCGATGAGCCCTGGCCGCCCGGATTCACGCGCGACGACGCCATCGAGCCGAGCAAGTTCCGCATCGGCATGTGGGTGGCGATGGCCAGCATTCTCATGCTGTTCGTTTCGCTGACCAGCGCCTACGTCCTGCGCCAGTCGAAAGGGCTTGGCGACCGGCGCGATTGGTTCCCTTTGCAAATGCCCGGCGTCTTGTGGCTGACGACGGCGGTGCTGCTGGCAAGCAGCGTGACTATCGAGCTGGCACGCCGCGCCCTACGCCGCAGCCGCTTCGGCTGGTTCCGTTTATTGATCAGCCTGACGACGTTGCTCGGCCTCGGGTTTCTCGCCGGTCAGTTGCGGGCGTGGCTGGTGATGGTCAATCAGGGCGTTTATATTTACAGTCATCCACACAGCTCATTCTTTTACATCTTGACCAGCCTGCATGCGGTTCACCTGTTCGGCGGCATCGTCGCGCTGTTGATCGTCACCGTCGCGGCGCTCCGTTTGCGCATCACCCGCAGCAAACGCAACGCCGTGGACGTCACCGTCTTGTACTGGCACTTCATGGACGCGCTATGGATTTACCTTTTCGTGTTGCTGTTCTTCTGGAAGCAATGAGGCACAGATGACCATTCGGCGGATGATTCTATGCGGACTGTTGGCGATGATCGCCGTGGCGATGATGAGCAGCCTTGCGCCCGCTTTCTGCCCGATGTGCAAAACGGCGGTCGAAGGCGCAACCGGCGCGCAAGAGATGGCGGGCAGCCTGAACCTCGCGGCGCTCGTCTTGATGGCGCCGCCGGTGATTCTGTTCGCGGCCCTCTTCGGCTTGTTCTATCGTTTGCGCGACGCCGGCAGCCAACCATCAGCACCGGCTGAACAGGTGGAAGAGATGGCCGCGCCGCGCGCTTTGACTGATTGACCCGCCCTGGTTATAACCCTGACTATGCCGGTTGAACTGATTCGCTTCCTGCCGACGCTCAACGCCATGCTGAACGGGACGAGCGGGTTGCTCTTAACGGTCGGCTTCGTCTTTATTCGCCGCCGCAACATTCCAGCGCACCGCGCCTGTATGATTGCGGCGCTGGTGTCGTCGTCGCTGTTTCTCGTCTCTTATCTGACCTACCACTACCACGCCGGCACGACACGCTTTGCCGGCACCGGCGCGGCGCGGACGATCTACTTCATTATTCTGACGACGCACACCATTCTTGCGGCGGTCATCGTGCCGTTCGTTCTGGTGACGGCGACGCGCGCCCTGCGCGGCCAGTTCGACCGCCACCGTCGAGTGGCGCGCTGGACGCTGCCGATGTGGCTCTACGTTTCAGTCACCGGCGTGATCGTCTACCTGATGCTTTATCAGTGGTACCCCTCGCGCCCGTGAGCCGGTCATTGCGCGGCGCTCGACGGTCTGCCGCCGAGGTATTTTTCAAACCAGTCGAGATTGGCTTGCATCGCGGCCAGCTGCATCTTCGGCTCGGTCGGGCCATGCGGCTGGCGCGGCAGGACGATCATTCGCGTCGGCACGCCCTGCGCTCGGAGCGCGTTGTAGAATTCGTAGCCTTGCGAGATCGGCACGCGAATGTCGGCGTCGCCGTGTTGAATCATCGTCGGCGTCGTCACCCCTTTGATGTTGAACATCGCCGAGTGCTTTTGATAAAGCTCCATCGCTTCCCAGAACTGCCCGCCGAAATAATCAGGGACGAAGGCCGGAATGTCTGCCGTGCCGTTAAAGCTCATCAGGTTGGTTACCGGCGCGCCCGCCGACGCGACCTTGAAGCGGTGCGTCTGCGTGACAATCCACGAAGTCATAAACCCGCCATAGCTCCAGCCCATCACCCCTAAACGCTCAGGGTCAGCGACGCCCATCGCAATGACCTGATCGACGCCTTTCATCAAGTCTTGATAATCCGCGCCGCCCCAGTCTTTGACATTGGCCTGGCGGAACTCTACCCCGTAGCCGCTTGAGCCGCGCGGGTTCGGGCGCAGGATGGCGTAGCCGCGCGCGGCGAAGGTCGCTAGCGGGTACACGCCTCGCCCGCCGATGAAGGTTTGTTGGAAAACCCCGGCGGGGCCGCCATGAATGTTTAAGATCAGCGGCACCTTTTGCCCTGATTGATAACCAACCGGGTAAGTCAGCAAGCCTTCGATCTCTTTGCCGTCCGCGGACTTCCAGCGGATCACTTCGGTTCGGCCAAGCGGCGGCAGCTTTAAATCGGCGTTGGCGCGGCTGACCTGTGTGGGCGCGAAGTTCGTAATCGAAGCCACAAACGCTTCGGGCGGCGCGTCGGGAGTCTGTCGCACAAAGCCGAACATAGAGCCGGAGCGGTTGAGATTGAGCGCACCATAGACGGCGGGCGTGGCTTTGATCTCTTCGATCCGATTCGTCGCCACGTCAATCGCATAAACCTGCGTCCCCGTCCCCTTCGCTTCGCTGAAGTAGATGCGTTTGCCATCCGCCGACCAGCCCGCGATATTTGGCTGTCCGTCGAGGGAGGCGGTTAAGGCTTTCGGCTGTCCGCCACCCGCGGGGAAAATCTCGATCCTATTGCTCCCGGACCAGCGCGGCGGGTTGTCGCTGACGACGATGGCAATCGACTGGCCATCGGGAGAGAAAGTCGGCGCGGATTCGGCAGCCGGCGTGCCGGCGAAAAGCGTGACCTTGCCGCTGGCGACTTCGACCGTCGAAACGTCAGCGGTCGTCCAATCGTTGGCCACCTGCGACCGCGTGTGGCTGAAGATGATGCGCGAGCCGTCGGGCGACCAGTCCATGCCGCTGACGGTGTAGTCCTCCGTCGTTAGCCGGCGCGGCGTGCGCTTGCCATCGGCGTCCCTGGCCACAGGGATGACATAGAGCCGCGCCATCTTGACGTTCTCGTTGACCCAGCGAAAATCGTTCTTGCCTTTGTCGTTCTTCTCTTCCTCTTCGGTCTTCGGGTCGGTCATCACATAGGCGATCCAGCGACCGTCAGGCGACCATTCGAAATCCGCGACGCCGCTCTTGATGTCTGTCAAAGGCTCGGCCTCGCCGCCGCCGGCGCGCAGCAGGTAGAGATTCTCTTTGTTGTCCTTGCGGCTCGATGTGAAAGCAATCCAGTTCCCGTCGGGCGACCATTTCGGATTGCTCGAAGACTTATCGCCGAAGGTGATCTGCACGTTTTCTTTGCCGTCGGTCGTCGCCATCCAGATTTGCGAGACGAATTCGCTGCGATCCGCTGTCATCACGGCTTCGTTGACGGTGTAGACCACGCGCCGGCCATCGGGCGAAACGCGCGGCGCGCCGACCGCCTTGACTTTCAACTGCAACTCCGGCGTCCAGTTCGTCTGCGCATAAGCGACCGCCGCACAGGCGACAAAGGCGATGGTGATTCTCGCTAAGGTTTTCATTCGCTCCTCCTTGAAACGGGCGGGTTGGCTTTCGTCAGGGTTGCTGCGGGCTGATTCTACGCTTACCGTAAAACCCATTCAAGCGCGGCAGCGCGAGGATTGAGCGGCTGGCGAGATAAAAAAGCGCGGCGACCGTTGAGAAGGCTCAACGGTCGCCGCGTGGTTCGAGGTCAGCGATGAACGCCGCGCTCACTTCTTCTGGCGGTTGGCGTCACGCATCTTCGTCAGCCGCACAAGCTCTTCCTGATAACGAGTCATGTCCTCAGGCGAAAGCTGTGAGCGGCTCAGGCTGATGTATTTCGTCAGGTGGTCAACCGCCGGCGCGAACTTCTGATTGCTGGCGTAAGCCTGCGTCAACGTCAGGTGAGTTTCCGGCAGCTCTTTCAGCTTGAGCGCCGCTTCCCCGTCATCAATGGCCCGCGCCATGTCGCCTTTCAGGAAGTTCACCAGCGCACTGGTCTCCAGGACGAGCGGCAGGCGCGTCTTGTCGCCTTTCGCAAAATCTTTCGCGGCGTTGATGCTCGTCTGCGCCAGCCCCAGCTCGCCATTCGTATCCAACGCGTCTTCGGAGAAATAGATCTTTCGGGCGATGGTCTTGGCAAGCACCTGCTGAGCCTCTGCCAGCGCCGAGGTGTTGCGGAAGCGGCCTCCGCCGAAGATCAAGTGCGAGACCGATAGCCCCTTCAGGGCGCGCGCCGACGAGACTTTCTTCTTCGAGACTTCGTTAAACAACATCAGCGCCTCTTTCGCCTCCTGGACGGCGAGGGCGCGCTTCTCTTTCGAGTCTTGATAAGTCAGCACGTCGGCGAGGATCAAATGCGCCGGCGGCGATTTCGGGTTGATGCGAACCGCTTTCGTCAGCAAGCGCTCGGCGCCGACGAAGTCTTTGCGGAACAGCAGAATATCGCCCAGCACGACGTACGGAAAATCCCATTCGGGGTGGCGCTTGATGATGCTGCGCAGGGTCGGCTCGACCTCCGCCGGGTCGAGGTGAAGGTTGAACTTCGCCTCGGCCAAAAAGGCTTCGGTCTCGAAATCGGTCTTGCGCTGCGCCAATGCCTGCTGGAAGCTGGTCACCGCCTCGTTGCGGCGTCCGAGCGATTGCTCGGCGCGCCCGCGGTAGACGAACGCATCGGCGTAAGCGCCATTGTTCTTCTTAATCGCCGAGTTGAACTTCGCGATGGCGGCATCCATCTCTTGCCGGTTGAAGGCGTCAACGCCGTCAAGGAAATCTTCGTGCGCGTCGTTGCTCGGCGTCTTCTCTTCGGCGAAGTAGACGCTGTCGGTCGTCGCCGGCGGCGGCACCAGGGCATCGTCATTGCTGGTCGTGAAGGTCAGGTTGACTTCGACAAATTTCGACTTGCCCGGCTGGATGCTGGTGCGCCTGACCTGACGGGTGTTGCCCGAAGAGAAGGCGAGCACACGGTCGCCTACGGGAACGCGCCGGGTGATCTCTGTGCGGCGGCTGAGAACGCCCGCCGGCTTGTCGTCAATCGCCACATTGACGCCCTCCATCTCGGGGGCGCGGATGACCAGCGAGCCGCAGTTGGCCGGGTCTTTGCAATCCGTCGGCACGATGGCGACCGGGATGTCGTTGGTCTCAATCGAGGTGGTGTTGCCGCTGGGGTTCTGTTTGTTCTCGGTGTAAGCGGCGACCTTTTCGCGGACGTACTTCTTCAACTCGTCGAAGGTGACGACGCCGTCAATATTCTGGTCGGCGTTGCCGCGCATTCCTTCGAGCACGAAGTAAGTGAAGACGCCGTGGCCCTGTCCGGCGCCTTGATTCAGCTCAGGGTCTTCGAGCGACACTTCGGTCTGGTCGGCGGCCCAGAGGTAGCCGACGCCCTGCGCGTCACTCTTCTTCAGCTCATCAATCAACTGGCTGTTGGCGCGGGTGGTGGCTTCGCCGCCGCGCCCGGCAAGCTGCACGCCGGCGCTGTGACAGGTGTCTGTGAGCACCAGCCCTTTGCGCGCAGGAATGGTCTGCACGGCGTTTTCAAAAGCGCGCATCGGCAACCCGGTCGCCGCCATCTGGCGCGGGTCTGTGTCGTAGAGGATGAAGTAAGGCGTTTCAATCGTGCGCCCTTGCTGGGTGTCGAACTGCGGCGCCAGCACGCCGTGAGCGGCGATGAAGAGAACGAAGAAGTCGTCGGGCTTTGACTGCCGCAATTTCGCAAGCGCCTGCTCGACGGCCTCCTTCGTCGCGCCTTCGTCTTTCAAGAGCAGGATGCGGTCTTCCGAGAAGCCGCCGCCCTCGTCGCTGCGCAGGTAATCATAGATGGCCTGCGCGTCATCAGCGGCGCTCTTGAGGTTTTGAATCTGCACGCCGCCGACGCTCTGGTCGCCATTTTTGAAGCGCGAAATGCCAATCAGCACGGCCCAGAGGTTGACGTTCTTGGCGGCGCCGTTCTTAAGCTCAGTTTTGGTCGCTCCGACTCTGGCTTTCAGTCCGCGCGCTTGCAGGTCTTGTGTCTGGGCGCGGGCCGAAAAAGGAATCGTCACGCTTGAAACGATTGCCAGAATGGCGAGGGTATTGCGAATCAACGCGGTTTTATTCATAACTCAATCTCTCGACTTCTAAGATTGAACCGGCGGGCTGCAAGGTTGCATTCGGCGTGCCTGCCGTCCGATGTGGCGCAAGCTAACAGCTTGCGCCACTTCAAGGTTTAACGGTCGGCGGCGGCACCGGCGTGATCGGCGTGTTGTTATTGTTGTTGGCGACGCTCAGGCCGATGCCGACGCCTGCGCCAACCGCAAGCCCGGCGACGATGGCCGTGTTGCGCGGCGACCAGAATCCGCCGCCGCCGCTCACCTGTGCGCGATAGGTGAAGGTCGTATCGGTGCCTTCAACACGAACCAGGATGGTGCCAGCGCACTTGGCGCCGGTGATCCACGGCACACTGGCGATGCCTCGGTTGTCGGTCTTGCCCTTAAAGAGTGTGCCCGCCCCGGCCCCAATTCCCAGCGTTCCCAGGCATGGATCGGCAAGCGAGAAGATAATTGGCACGTCGGCAAGCGGGCGGTCGTTTTCGTCGGTGACTTGAATCTGCAACTGGCGCGTGCTGCGCGCCGAAACGCTCAGGCTGCTGCCCTGGCCCGGAGGCGGGCGCAGCAGGTATCGCTGCCCGGTCACAGGCTGCTGCTCGACCGACACGTCGCCAATCACCTGATCGAGCGCCGCGTGGCCATCGGCGACCTGAACGCGGAACTGCGCGCCGGCTGCCGCGGCAATCTGAGTGCCGGCGGCTTCAATGTAGGCGCCTGCGTCCGTGGCGAGCCGCGCGCTCAGGGTGCCCGTAGTCAGCGAGGCGACCATGACGCGGCGGCCCGTCGTCTCGTCGTTGGAGGTTGCCGTGCTGACGCGAGCCATAGCCTGATTGGCGAGCGTCACCAGCCCGACGCCGTCAAGCTGCAAGCGCAGGCTTTCGCCCGCTGGTGATTGAATCAGCTCGCCACCCCAGATAGACACGCCGCCGTCAAACGCGCGGCCATCCACGATAGCGCGGCCCGCGAGTATACCGATGGGACTGAAGCGGGCAGTCGTTGAGAGCCTGACCGGGCGGTCGCCGTTGTCGCTGGCGGCAGCCGTTGGTAATCCGGGCGACACGATCAAAATCATGACCGTCAACGCAATGATTGCCGAATAACTTCTCTTCATCAGGTTCCTCCTACGGGTGGCGTGCGGGGTCCGCTCTCCTGTGAACTCTTTGCCGCCGCTCGACTGCCGCGTAACGGCTATACCTCCGATTATACTCCTCGACCTATCGCGCTCAAGCAGTCGCCGGCGCGACTACGTCATGACTAGGGCCGTTTGGAATCGAGCCGCACAGGCGGCGGCGTGACCGCTGCAAAGCGCCGTCGGCTGGCCGTCTGAAAGCCGGCACTGGCCGCTGTGCCGAGCGAGATTGTTGGCGACGCTTCACTCGTCTCGCCGTCAAAAACGGTGACGCGGACGGCGCTGATATTGGGATTGCTGTCAGCGCCGCTGAAGTCTTGCGACACCGTGAAGCTCTGGCCGCGCACCAGATTGCGGTCGCGAATCACCTGCGTCAGATCAACGTCGAATGGCCCGGCGATGACCGTGCCGCTGGAATCGAGGAATTCATAGCGGGCGCGGTTAACGTCGAGGTTCGAATCGTAGACGGTAAAGATCACTGTAAACTTGTCGCCCGATTTCGTGAACGAGAAGCTCGCCGGCTTGCGCGGGTTGTTCGGATTAATCAGGTGCAGCGCCGTGTCAGCCCTGGCATTGACGTTGACTGAAATCGTGCCGCCGCCGGCAACGCCGAAGACGACGCGCGAGGTGACTAGATCAGGGATGGCCTGTGGCGCGCTCAAGCCCGTGGTGCTGCCGGCGAGCGCAGGGATCGCCGGACTGAAGCGCAGGCAGAAATTCGCCCGCCCGCCCGCGGCTATGGCCACCGTGTCGCCGAGGCTCAACGCGCGTTCGCTGCCGTCCGCGTTGATGAGGCTCAACTGATAGGTATCACCTTCTCGCGGATCGCTGATGCGCCCGCTGGTCACGTCGCTGCCGGTTCGCAGGATGGCGTCTAACGATAGCACGACGCGGCTAAATCCGTTGTTGGCGACGGTAAACGCGGCGCAGGGGCCGTTGGCGCGGTGCTTGCGCCTGACCGGCGTCGGCGTGAAGGCCAGGTTGGGCTGGCCCGTTGGGATGATGACATCCAGACTGGGCGCTCCACCCGACACCGTGACCTTGAAGCTGCAAGTCGAGCGATTGCCCGCCGTGTCAACGGCGGCGCAGGTGACGGTCGTGACGCCGAGCGGGAAGGCCGAGCCCGACGGCGGCGCGCAGGTGGCCGTGACGCCCGGCTGGTTGTCGCTCACGGTCGGCGCCGGATAATTCACCACAAAGGAGGTGCCTGTCCCGTCAAATGCTATTGAAATGTCAGCGGGGCAACTAATCGCCGGCGCTTCCCGGTCGGTGACGGTCACAGTGAAAACGCATGTTGTTCGGTTATTCGCTACATCTCTCGCGGTGCAGGTGACTGTCGAAGTGCCGAGCGCAAAGGTCGAGCCCGACGGCGGCAGGCAGACGACATCGGCGACGCCACAGGCATCGCTTGCCGTGGCGATGGGATAATCTACGACGGCGGTATTCTGGCCACGTGCTGCTCCGGTTGTGATGCTGCCCGGGCAGCGAATCCCCGGCGGCGTCTGATCGACGACGTTCACGACGAACGCGCAGTCGTTGGGCGACGCAGCATTGGCAGCCAGCGTCGCCGGCGATAGGTGACAGGTGACGGTGGTCGAGCCGCGCGGAAAGAAGCTGCCGGGCCCAGGCGTGCAGGTCACGGAGCCGCAATCGCTGGTAGACGACGGCACCGTGTAATCGACCTTAGCGCCGCATTGTATGGCGCTCGCCGGCGCAGTGATGTCGGCAGGGCAGGTAATCATGCAGGGATTGCCTTCGACCACTACTGAAACGGTCCCCGAGTTGTTCGACGTATCCGAGTCCGGCGTGTCGGAATTTACATTCACCGTAAAGGGGATGACTGTGCCGCCCGGCGTGCCGGGGTTGACGTTGACGACAATCGTGAACTCGGCGGTCTCGCCGGTATCCATCGAGGACTTTGAGCAAAGGATGGTGCCGGTCCCGCCGACCATCGGCGTCGTGCATGTCCAACTTTCCGGCCCCAGGATGGAAACGAAGGTCGTGTGCGCCGGCACCGCCGCCGAGAGCGTCGCGTTGGCCGCGCCGTCCGGGCCGTTGTTACCAAACACCATTGTATAAGTGATGTCGCTGCCCGCCTGCACGGGGCTCGGCCCGCCATCAAGCTCGATATAAAGGCTGGTCGTCGGCGGCGCGGCGGCGCTGGCCACGACATGGCCGCGCTCGAACACCCAGAGGCAGGCCAGCGGCAACACCAGCCCGAGGCAGATGGCGATGCGGAAATAAAGCCTGGTCACAGTGTCCTCCTGTTGCTCGCGGATGAAGTCACTTGGCTATCGCCTCCCGAATCGAATCTACGCCCCCTCCTGCGTATACGCGAAGCGCGAGGCTTGCAGATTAGGCGCGGACGAAGGCGCTGCGGACGAAGGCGCTAACGACGGCGCTTTCGCGTACTATCGGTCACCAGGGCCGGCACCGTCCCCGGCACGACGCGGCGGGATTGCGCCGCCGCGCTGCCGCAGTTCGAGCCGATTACCGTCGAGGTCGCCGTGTCGCTGCTCTCCTCGTCAAAGATGGTGACTTCGACGGTCGCGACGTTGCGGTTGTCGTTCGCCCCGTTGAAGCGCTGCACCAGGGTGAAGCTCTGACCTTGCTGGATGCCCTGCTGCTGCAACACCGAGCCGAGATTATCAACCGTTATGGGCGCGCCGACATTGCGGCCCGAGCTGTCCTTGAACTGATAGACGGCGCGGGTCAGGTTGGTGTTCGGGTCGTAGGCCGAAAAGGTCACGATGAATTGGTCGCCCGATTGGCAGAGCGTCACGACCGGCGCGGCGTTCGGGTCGGTCGGATTGATTAAATGGATGCGCGGTTTGACGCTGGCGATCAAGTTGATCGTCACGGGGCTGCCGGCGCTGGTGTTGATCGTCAAGACATCGGTGAAGCTGGCGGGCAGCAGGTCGCGTGGCCGCACTTGCCCTGTGGCAACGCGCGGGATGACCGGATTGAAGCTGACATTGATCGTTACCGACTGGCCCGCGCCGAGCGTCACAGGGAAGCCCGACTGCGAGCCCTGCACGGTGATGACGAAGGCGTTGCCATCGTCTACCTGCCCATTGCGCGTCAGCGTCGCCGAAGTGAGCGTCAGGAATTGGCAGCCGGCGTTGGTGACCGTGAATGATTTAGTCAGCGGGTTCGCGACCGGCGCGCCGCGTGGCGGCTGGCGCTTGAACTTCAACTGCGTGACGCCGTCAGCGACGACCGCGCGGGCAGGCGACGTGCCGTTAGCGGTCAGGGGAACGGCGACCTGCGGGCGGCGCGGGTCATCGGTCTGCAACAGCAGGCAGGCCGCGAGCGGCCCGCACGCCGTGGCATTGACCGTGACATTGATTGTCGCCGACTGGCCGGGGTTGATCTTCGTCGTCGGGCAGTTGGTCACAGAGAAGCGGTCGCGATTGTCTGTCGTGGCGTCGGCGCAACGGCCTATCGTGCAACCGCTGACGGTCAGCGGCGCCGCGCCCGGATTATCAATCGTCACCGGTCTGGTCGTCGCTGTGTTCAAGTTGACATCGCCAAAGGCGACCGCGCCGCTGACGTTGGCAATCGGGTGCGGCAGCTGCGCGTCGGCGGTATCGATCATCAGCTCAGAGGTGTTCGCCGAGTGATCCGGCGGGCTGTCATTCAAGTGGTCGGTGACGGTCGCCGTGTAGACGCCGGTTGGCGAGGGCGCAAGGCCGCTTGCCGTAAACTCGCCCGCGCCATTCACCGTTGCCTGACCGAGATAAGTGACGCCGTCAACGACGAGGCGGTTGTTGACGACATGAAAGCGCGTGACCGCGAATATCTCGACGGTCGCGCCGGTGGCCGGCGGATTGTCTAGCTCGCCCATCACGGTGACGGTGTCGCCCTGCGCCGTAATCTGCATGGCGTCCGGGAAGTTCAACAGCGTATTCGGGCCGCTGTCGCTGTCATCGTCATCGTTGGGCGTCGGGCCATCGCCGTTGAGATCGAGCAAGGCGGTAGCTGCCGCGTCGGCTGAAGGCGTCGGGCGCGAGATGGCATTGCGCGACAGGCGATTCTGCACGTTGGTTTCGCCAAGCACGAGGATGCCTGTCGGGCTGCCTTCGATGACGTTCAGCTCGATCAGGTTGTGGCCGACGCTGTCGCGTGGACAGCTCGCGCCGATGACCACGCCGGCGCGTGTGAAGTTGATGATCTTCAAGCCGCGAACCGTGACGCGGTTCGAGCGAATGACGATGCCGTCCTTGACCTGCCCGCTGCCATCCAGGGTTACGGTCGGCTGGCAGTTGTCGCCCGTGCAGCCGATAATCGTCACTTCGGGCGCGGTGATCTGCAACGGCGATTGCAGCTTGATGGTCTTGTTATTCAGCGCGGCGGCAAAGGTGATGGTGGCGGCGCCGCCGTTACAGTTCGCCCGCTCAATCGCCTGGCGCAGCGATACGCTGCCGTTATTGCCGATGGCGGTGCCGGGCGCGGTGTCTATCTCTGTAGTGACCACCGATTGAATCGCCGCCACCTGGCCGCGCACGATGGCACGGATCGTTTCAGAGAAATCGTTCGCCTGCCGGCTGACGTCCTTGTCGGTCGGGCTTGCGCCTTCGAGGTTGGCGCTGCCGGCGGTGATGACGAAAGTCTTACCGGGCAAATCGTCAACGGGCTTCGGCGTGACCAGCTCGTTAGCGGTGCCGAGCGCCGTCTGGTAGGTCGGCGATTGCTGATCTTCGCCGACGACAATGAAATCAAGCTCGAAAGGAATGGCGGCTTCGGTCGCAGCGATGCGCGCCAGCTCGACCTGTCGGATGGCGGCGCCGAGGTCGTCGGGCAAGCCATCGCTCGACAGGACGAAGACGCGGCGGACGCCGGGCTTCGGGTTTTCGCTGCGGGCGCGGCTCAGGTGAATGTCGGCGGCCTGGATGGCCGGCGCGTAAAAGGTCGAGCCGAACGGGCAAGGGAACTGGTGGCTGTGAATGTTCGAGCATTTCAGGGTTTCGACCGCCTTGGCGATTTGCTGGGCGGCCGCTTCGCTGTTGACTTCGGTGAGCGGCACGAAGACCTGCGCCGCTTCATTGAAGACGATGACGGCGACCGCCACCGAGCCGTCACGCGGAATAACCGTCGGGTCGCTGATGGCGCGGCGCACGCCTTCGACTTGAATGTTATAAGTCTGGCCGCGTTGCTCGATGCTGCCCGAGGCATCGATCAGAAAAGCGATGTCGCGTTTGGCCTGCGTGTAGCAGCCTTCCGCCTGCGTCGGCGTGCAATCGTCCTGCGCTTGCTGATGGCGCGGCGCGACAAGCGGCGCGGTGACCAGCAAAGCGAGCAGCAGCGCTCGAATTAACGGAAGTTTGTTGAGATGACAGCGGTCAGCCGCCGCTTTGAATGATTGCATGAGGCTTGCGCGAAGAATTGCGAAATGAATCATATCCGACCTCTCGTCGCCCGCTTGCAGTGAGCCGGCGTTGAATCTTACCTTGAAGCCACCCGATGGTTCGTTCTTTTATTTATCAATTCGCATCCGGCACGAGGAGCATGAACCGGGAGCCGGTGCGTCAGTGGCTCTAAGTATCTCGATTGTCTAAGGGGAAGGCAAGCCAATCGCGTCATTTCGCCGGTTCGCGAAGCTCGACCAGCAGGTCGCTGACGCCGGCCTTGATCTCGATGTCGCGCGAATAGGGCGCATAGCCGAGGGCCTTGGCCTTGAGGGTGTAATGGCCGGGTGGCACCGGGCGATTGAGCTTGAATTCGCCTTCGGCATTGGCCGAGCCCCATGCGAGCAGTGTGTCTTCGGTGATGCGCTCTGTGCCCACGGGCAGCAAGCCGACCAGCGCCCCGGCAATCAGCTTGCCGGTCGTCTGGTTGCGGACCACGCCGCGCACATTGAGCGCCAGAGGCGCGGCGGCGGCAGGCGCCGGCGCGTTGAGCGTGCGTTGCGTGTTATGCAGATCGGCTTCGGCAAGCATGGCAGCGACCAGGTTCACGGGGCGCAGGAAGCCGACCGCGCCATAGGTGCGCTGCGTATCCGGGAAGCCGTCGCCGTCTTTATCGATCTCCTGCATGTCGGCCTCGACTTTCGTAGGGATGCCGATGAGCTTGCCTTCAGGGCTGACCGCCGCGCCGCCGCTGTTGCCGTGAATAACGCGAGCGTCGGTCTTGATCCAGTTGCCGAGACGGTCGCGGCCTTCGATGACGCCTGTGCTGAGCGTGACGCTGGAGCCGCCCTTTTCGGGATAGCCGATGATGATGAGATCGTCGAGCAAGCGCACGGCTTGCGAATCCCCCAACTCGACCGCGGGCAGGGTTAAGGCTTTGGCGGTCGGGCTGGCGGGGCGAATGCGCAGCAAAGCGAGGTCGTAGGCGCGATTCACCATCAGCGGTTCGAGGCGGTATTGCGGCTGGCCGGCGGTCGCGGCTTCGTCGCCGAGCGCCAGATACAATTCATCGAAGAGTTGTTTGGTGGCGGTTTCGCTGACGACATGAAAGTTGGTGACGAGAATGCCGTCGCTGCGGATGATAACCCCAGAGCCGCGCGGGCGCGGGCGCGGGTTGTCGCTTAGGTTGCGGACAAAGATCAGGCCGACGGCTTCGGCGGCGCGGCGCACGCGGGCGCGGGCGGCGGGCGGCATCGGCGCGCTCTTGCGTGGCGCAGGCGGCCCGCCCGGCCTTTGCGCAAACGCCGCCACGTCGCACAGGCTCATCAGGGCGAAGGCCAGCACGATCACGCGGCGGCGTCTAGCGAAAGGAAAAGCCATAAAAAAAAGCAAACGGCTCAGTTGTGGCTCAAGCGAATCTCGAAGACCGCGTAGTTGCCCTGCTCAAGCTTGCCGGTCGTGCCCGGCTTATTCTCGATGGCGACATAGGCGGCGCTGCCCTTGCTGCCCCCCTGAGCCAGCTTGATGCCGCGCGCCCGCACGCCGCTTGAGGGCGCTTCGGGAACGACGGCGACCAGGTTGTTGACTTCGATGCCGCCTTTCTGGCGCTTCGACGCCGTCGCCGCCAGCTCGGCCGCGGCGCTCGACGCCGAAGAGCCCAGGGCGCACTTTTCAGGATTCTCGCAGCAGTCGCCGTTGATGGCCTGCTCCAGAAAATCGATGCGCTCGCGCGACATGATGACCTGCAAGACTTCGGTGCCCTTCTCCTGGTCAAAGCTTACGGGCAGGGTCTTGATCTGCCCCGGCACCAGGTTAATTGCCGCCGCCCGCGCGCACGGGAAAATGACGCGCTTCTCGCCGGTCGGCGTGATGTTGACCATGTAGATGTAGCCGTTGAAGTTGCTCTCGTAGCGCACCTGCACTTCATCGCCGGCCTTAAAGACATCGCCCGGATCAACTTCGCGGCCTTCTTTGAAGAACTGCACCCGCATGGCGTCGTTGCGTTTCTTGACGAACAGGGCGCGGGTGCGCGTCGCCTCTGTGTCGTTGACCTCAGACGGATGGCGCAGCTCAATCGTATCGATCAGCTCTTCGTTGTCCTTGCGGTTGGTGTTCTGGACGAAGATGCCATCCTCGTCGGTCGAGCGCTTCGACTTGAAGCGAATCTGCTTGGCGTGCGCGACGCTCTGCTTGTTGGCGTCCCGCTCTCGATTGAAGGCTTCGAGCGTCTTGACGGCAACGGCGTCTTTGGCGTTGGTCGTCACGTCGGCTTCCGAGAGGCTGCTGGGCAGGTCGGTAATCTCGTCGCGGCTGAAGATCACCGTGAAGAAATCGCGCCCCGAAGGCGGCGTAATCTCCCACCAGCAATCTTTCGGATCGTCAAACTCCGGGCAGAACTTCGGCACGACGTAAGTTTCGTCCTTGTTGACTTCGTTCTTGCCGTCGTTGATGCGCGGGCTCGGGAAGATGACGTGCGGCTGGTCAACGATGTTGTTGTTGTTGTCGACGCTGTGATGAATGACGTAAAGGTAGCCGTGCTGATTCGGCGTCAGCGAAAGGCGCAATTGATCGCCGACGCTGAAATTGGTCTGCGCCGCGTCAACCATGCGGCCATCGCCGCCGGCGACGCGCTCAAGCAACTTGTACTTGATGGTCAAAAGCGGCGACAGTTCCTCGCCGTGCTTGTCAGCCGGCGGGCGCGCCGCGGTGCGCCGCCGCCCGGCCTTGGGCTTGGCCGGTTGCTTGATCGCCACCGGCTCGTCCCAATACAGGCCGCTGCTGTCGAAGGCGCTGGCCGGCGCCGTAAGCAGTGCTTCGAATAAGGAGGTGAATGCGAAAAGGGTGATGAGTGGGAAAACCAATAGTTTTGTTTTCATAGTAATCTCCCGATCTACGGCTTGCTACGAGACCGCAAATAGCTCTGGATGTTCTGATCGTCTGCCGAGATGACGCAACGGATGCCGACAAGCATCCTCATCTGGAGTTCTTTCGACACTTCAAAATCAACCTTCTGGCGATAGGTCGTGCGCGCCGTGTTGATGTCGGGCGTGCCAAACGACCCGCCCCGCGCGACATGCTTTTTCTCTTTGGCCGCGTTGTCGGCGTAAGGCGTGAAGATTCCCTCGACCCATTCCTTGACGTTGCCGGCCATGTCGAAAACCCCGTAAGGGCTTTTATCTTTCGGGTAGGTGCCGCCGGCGGTGAGCTTCGGTATTTGGCTGCGCCCGATGTTGGCCAATCCTTCGTCGGGCGTGTCGCCCCACGGGTAGAGTCGCTTGCTCCTGGTTTGCGGGTCCCACGAGGCGGCCTTCTCCCACTCGGCTTCGGTCGGCAGCCGCTTGCCGGCCCAGCGGGCGAACTCTGCGGCGTCTTCATAGGTCACGGCAAAGACCGGCAGCTTTGGGTTGTTCGGCACATAATCATTGCCGAGTGCGGTCTCCGGGTACTTGCCGTTACGCTCGGCGTCGCAGAACTGTTTATACTGCTCGTTACTGACTTCGTACTTGTCGATGTAATAAGCCGGCAGCATCACACGGTGCGCGGGCCGTTGATCCTCGGGGCCTTTGTCGTCGCCCATGACGAATTCGCCCTCCGGTATCAGCACCATCGGGCCGTGGCCGTTGTAATCAAACTCCATCGGCAGCATCAAAGCTTCGACGGCTTTGTCGTCGCCTTTGTTGCCCGTCACCGAGGTCGTGAAGTCCAAAAAGCCGTCCTTCGTCAACCTGACCAGCGTCTGTCCGGGCGCGATGCCGGCGACTTTCAGGGTGCCGTCCGCCGCCACGGTGCCGCGACTGGTGTCATTGACGAAGACCTGCGCGCCCGGCGGCGCGTTCTTAAAGGTCAGCGTCATGCCTGACCCGCCGCGTGGAATCAACAGAAAGGCGATGACGCCGATGACGATGACGGCGGCGATCACCGCGATCATCATGACCGGTTTGCGGCGCGGCACTTCGCTGGTGACAGAGGATTGAGTCGGTTGAGTCGCCAGCGGTGTGAGCGGCGTGGTCATATCAATCGGCGGCGGCAGGTGCGCCATGTCGGGCTGAGTCGTCGGCGCCTTCGGCAGCGCGTCGGCGGTCTGCGGCTGCGTGTTGATGTCCGCCGGCTGCGTCATTGGCGTCGTGCCGGGACCGCTCTGCACTGTCGAATGAGCGTCCAACACAAGGGTGGCGTCTTGTGGGGTGGGCGCGGCGCCGTCGGTCAGGTTGCCGGTCGCCCAGAGCATGGTCTTGCCTTCGGTGGCTTGATCGGCGATCCGGCGCGTCGAGCCTTTGCCGAGCATCTGTGTGCCGCCGGTGGTCGCCGTCAGCAGCGCATCGGCGAACTCCTTGGCGTCATCAACGCGCTCGCCGGGCTCGCGTGCCAGCCCCTGCATAACGACGCGCTCGACGGCCTCGCTGACCTGCGGCGCGACGGCGCGCAGCGGCACCGGCAGCCCGGTGATCCGCTTCATCATCACCGCCTGCTGGTTGTCGCCGACAAACGGCAGCTTGCCGCTTAACATCTCGTAGACGATGATGGCCAGGCTGTAGATGTCCGAGCGCCCGTCGAGGTTTTCGCCGAGCAGTTGTTCGGGCGACATATAGACCGGCGTGCCGAGCACGAAGCCGGTCTTGGTCAGGTTATCGGCGCTGTCGTCGGCGACGCTTTTGGCGATGCCGAAGTCGAGGACTTTGACATAATCGCTGTCCGTGCCTTTGCGCGTGATCATGACGTTATCAGGCTTAAGGTCGCGGTGGACGATGCCGAGCGCGTGGGCGGCGGAGAGCGCTTCGGCGACCTGATAAGTGATGTGAGCGGCGCGGTCAACCGGCAACATGCGATGGTCGGCGATGATGCCCGATAGCGGGCGGCCGTCAATGAATTCCATCGCCAGGAAGAGCAGCCCGTTTTCGGCCTCGCCGAAGTCGTAGATGGTGATGGCGTGCGGATTATCGATGCGGCTGGCCATCTTGGCCTCGCGCTTGAAGCGTGCGAGCGCCTCTTCGCGCCCCGAAGTGATGGGGGCTAATAGCTTGATGGCGCAGGTGCGGCCCATCTCTGTATGGACGGCCTTGTAGATCGAGCCCATGCCGCCCTCGCCGATCTTTTTGGTCATGCGGTAGCGGTTATCGAGCAGGCGGCCAAGCATCGGGTCGCCGCTATCGGCGACCAGCTCGGTCTGATCGCTCGGGCAAACGGTGTAGCGATCATCGAACGTCTGGCTGCATAACGGACATCTTTTCATAGCTGAGTGGCAAGCTATACCAGCGCATGGGCTTTGTCAAGATTCGCGCCATTGCCCAGTGTTTTGTCATCGCATGAAGGATGAATCGTTAAGTTTACAGTCAATTTTGCCCGATGGTTTTGCGCGGCGTTTGATCGCGCTTGCGGCGGACGACAGATAGGGACTTGATTCGGCGGCGGCGGGGAAGTTATTCTAAATGGGCTTCACAAGCTGTCGTACCGTGAAGCACCAAACCCAGTAAAAGATTGACCGCGCAGGAATCAGTTCGCCCCTGCGCATGAACCTTACGGTAGACCAGGATGGACAATAAGAAATCCTCTCTCGTCTCGCGCCGGCAGGCGTTGAAATCACTGGCCGCCATCACGGCTGGAACGTTAATCAAACCGACTTCGCTGTTTGCTACCAACGTCAACAGCAAGACGCGCTTTGCCGTCATGGGCGACTTCGGCACCGGCGGCGACGACGAAGTCTCGATAGCCCGCAAGATGGCCGAACTCCACCGCGACGCGCCCTTCGATTTCGTTTTAGGAGCCGGCGATAATATCTACCCGAACGGCGCCGGCCACCTGTTTGTCCGCAACTTCGAGCAGCCCTTTGCCAACCTGCTGCGCGAGGATGTGAAGCTCTACACCGTGCTCGGCAATCACGATGTCGAGGCGGGCCGCCGCGACCAGATGCATTACCCGCTGTTCAACATGGGCGAAGCGAACTATTACATGTTCGGGCGCGGCAATGGCCTCGTCGATTTCTTCATGCTCGATTCGACAGACTTCGACAATCAGCAGACCACATGGCTCGAAAACAAGTTGGCGCAATCCAAGGCGCTGTGGAAGATCGCCGTCTTTCACCACCCGATCTACTCGTCGGGCAAGAAGCATGGCTCGGACACGCGGCTGCGCCAGAGGCTTGAGCCGCTGTTGAAGAAGCACAACGTCCAGGTCGTCTTCTCGGGCCACGATCATGTCTACGAGCGACTGAAGCCGCAGGACGGCATTCAGTACTTCGTCAGCGGCGGCGCCGGCAAAGTCCGGCGCGGCGACATCCGCGCCGACAGCTCGATCAGCGCCGCCAGCTACGACGACGACAATCATTTCATGGTGATTGAGCTGGAAGAAAAACAGATCGCCTTCAAGGCCATCAGCAAGGCCGGCGCAGTTGTTGATAGCGGCTTCATCCGCCAGTCCGAGAGCCGTTCTTAGGGCAGTTTTCGCTTGTGTTTGCCATGTAGCGCAAGGCGGTTAGATTGCGCGAGACAGTGCGCAATCTAACCGCCTTGCGCTACACCCGATTGACTACCGCTCTAATCATTCGTAAAGCAGAAAGGGCCGGCGGCGGGCGGCGAAATCTTCGAGCCCTGGCCGCCAGCTTGCCTCGATCTCGCCCGCCGAGCGGTTCCCTTCAATCACCTCGCGGAGCGTCGCGCCGCCGTTAATCACATCAAAAGGCAAGCGGTCATGGACATATTCGTAGGGCGGCGTTTTCCAGGCGAACTGCGCGGGGTAAAGCTCGCGAATCGCCGCGATGACGGCAACGCCGGTCAGCACGGGCTTATACGCGCCGCGGTCGGTGACGTGAATTTGCAAGCCGCCGCAGCGTTCGCCCGCGAACTTATGAAAAGTCGGCTCGAAGTGCAGCGGGCGCAGGACACAGCCCGGCAGCTCTTCATCACTCAAGCGCTCGACCAGGCGGTGCGGCTCGATGTAAGGCGCGCCAATGATCTCAAACGGGCGGGTAGTGCCGCGCCCTTCTGACACCGCCGTGCCTTCGATCATCACCATGCCGGGATAGACCGTCGTGGTGTCGGGCGTCGGTATGTTCGGCGACGGCAATACCCACGGCAGCCCGGTTTCGTCGAACCACATCGCCCGCCGCCATCCCTGCATCTTTACGACTTCGAGGTCACAGCCGATGCCGAACGCTTGATTGAACATCAAAGCCAGCTCGCCGACCGTCATGCCATGTCGCATCGGAATCGGGTACATGCCGACGAACGAGGCGTACTCGGTTTCGAGCAGGTTGCCTTCGATCTGAAGGCCGTTAATCGGATTGGGGCGGTCAAGCACAACGAAGCGTTTGCCTGTGTCACGCGCCGCCTGCATCGCCAGCGCCATCGTGTAGATGAAGGTATAGACACGCGTGCCGACGTCTTGAACGTCGAAGACCAGCGCGTCCACCTCGTCGAGCATCTCCGTGGTCGGCTTGCGGGTTTCGCCATAGAGCGAATAGGCCGGCAGGCCCGTGCGCGAGTCGCGAAACGATTGCCACTCGATCATGTTGTCCTGCGTCTCGCCGCGTATGCCGTGCTGCGGCCCGAAGAGCGCCGTCAGCTGGATGCGCCGGTCATCAAAGAAGAGATCCGCCGTGTGCGCAAAGCGCGAGTTGATCGAAGCCGGATGGACGATCAGGCCGACGCGCGCGCCCGCGAGCAAATCAATCCGCGATTCAAGCAGAACTTCTAATCCGATTTTGACGCTTGCAGTTTCTATGGATTGCTTCATTGCCTGTCCTGTTATGGCCGCCTGCCGGTGATTAGAACGCTACCCGGCGAGAGCGCCGGGCGGCTGACTTGAACCTCTGTGAAGCCGACCCGTTGCAGCCATCCGGCGTATTCGCTGCCATGATAGCAGCCGGCGTTTGAAGTGAGCCGGAAGAACAGCGCCGCGCCGTCGCCAGAGGTTGGCTTCTGGTCTTTTGCGGGTGCTTCGATCTCCCAGATCGCCGCGGTCCCCGCCGCCGTCAGCGAATCGAAGGCGCGGCGCAGGATGCTGATATTCGTTTCTTCGACGAAATGATGCAGGATGTTCGACAACAACACCACGTCGTTGTCGCTGCCATAATCATCGGCCAGCAGGTCGCCGGGGCGATGCTCGACGATGTCAGCGATCCCTGCGTCGTGCGCCAGCCCACGGGCATGATCTATGGCGGCGGGCAGGTCGAGGACGGTTGATTTCAGCGGTGGGTGCTTGCGGCAAATGGCCGCGCCGAATAAGCCATGCGAGCCGGCGATGTCGAGCAGACGGCGCGCGCCGGCTTTGACCGGGACGCGGTCGGCGACCAGGGGGGCGCTAAAGCGCGCGACTTCCATCATGGCGCGCTGGTAATTCGCCCACGCCTCCTTGTCAGTCATCCTTTCATGAAAATCGATGCCGCGCCCTGTGCGAATCAACTCATCGAGGCCGGCAATCATTTCCCACTGCTGGTAGTTCCAAAGCACATAGCCGATCAGTTCTTGCTCGGCGCCGGCGATCATCGTCCGCCGCGCGAGCGTGTTGAGCGCGAATCGCTCGCCATGCATTTCGAGGTATTCGACGCCGACGAGCAGGCGCAGCAACAGCTCTGTGCATTCCGGGTCGAGCTGACAGCGGCCGGCCACGTCGCTTGCGGTTAGCGGCCCGTCGCGCAGCGCTTCAAATATCCCTAAGCGCACGCCGGCCATCAGCGAGCGTGTCTTCATCAGCGAAAAGATGGAATCGAGCAGCGGCACAGGCACCTTGCCCATCCACAGCGCCAGCCGCTCAACCATGTTTGAAGGGATCACGCCGTATTTCATAATGGAACCACAGATGAACCGCCGACCGATGGTCGGAAGGCAAAAGGCAAAAGGCAAAAGGCAAAAATATTGGAGCCGGAATAATAGATAACCTAAAGCTACTTATTCAATCCCCTGCCGACCTTTTGCCTTTTGCCTTCTCTGCGGTCAGCCGCAGAGCACCGAGCCGCCGTTGACGTTGAGGATTTCGCCGTTGATGTGGCTGGCAAGTTCCGAGGCTAGAAATAGCACAGGCCCGGCAATCTCTTCCGGCGTGGCAGCGCGTCCGAGCGGGTTGAGCTGTTTGATCTTGCGCCGCTCGCGCGGGTCTTCGAGCGCCTCGGCGGCCATGTCTGTGACGACCCAGCCGGGCGCGACACAGTTGACCGTGATGCCGCGCGGGCCAAGCTCGGCGGCCAGCGACTTGGTCATCGCGATGATCGCGCCTTTGCTCGCCGCGTAGTGCGCGTGAAAGGCTTCGCCACGCTGGCCGGCGGTCGAAGAGATCAAAATCATGGTGCCGCGCCGCTGCTCGATCATCACCTGCGCGGCTCGATGGCAGCAGGCATAGACCGACTTTAAGTTTTGATTGATGGTGTCGTCCCACTGGCTTTCGGTCATCTGCTCGATGGCCGCCGCTTTCCAGATGCCGGCGTTGGCAACCAGAATATCGAGCCCTCCGAAGCGCGCCGCCGTGGCGTCAATCATTCGCTTGACCGGCGCAAGGCGCGACACGTCGGCGCGGTGGATCAGTACTTCAGCGCCAGCGAGCTTGCAGGCGGCGGCAACCCGTCGGGCGGCGGCGCGGTCGCGCTTGTAGTTGACGACGACCTGTGCGCCGGCGCGCGCAAACATGATCGCCGTCGCCGCGCCGATGCCGCGCGAAGCGCCGGTGATCAGAGCGACTTTTCCTGCGAGGTTAATCATGGGCCGGCTGGAGAGAGGTGGCGAGGTGAGCGACCACGACGACCGCGGCGCGTGGTCACTGATAAATGAGACGTGGGCGCTGACTCCGTTCAGGACTCAGCGCCCACGCTATCGGCCTAGTACTGGCTCGGTTTGTTGGGGATGGGCACGTCGCCCGACTGACCCCACTGGGTGAAGATGTACGACGCGTAGTTCGACGACGAGGTCGGAATGATCCAGATGCCTTGCGACGAGCGCCAGATGCCCGGATCAGCCTTGCCGTCGCTATCGAAGTCACCGACGACCGGCGTGTCTCCTAACGCGGGGAAGCCCGCCGGCACGAACAACGGCTGGCCCGCCGCGAAGCTGTAGCCGCGGCTCGACAGCAGGATGGCGTAGGCCGCGCTCTGGCTGCCGGCAGGCGGCTCGATATAGCCGATGTCGGACTTGCCGTCGCCGTCGAAGTCGCCGATGATTGGCTGCCTGCCAGCGCCGCCCCAACTGAAGAAGACCGAGAAGTTGGTGCTGTAGCCTTGCGAGGATTGCAGGAATCCCCACAGGCCATTGCGGTAAAAGCCGATGTCGGAAATGCTGTCGCCATCGATGTCGGTGACGATGGGGATGTCGCCCGACTGGCCCCATTGAGAGAAGAGGAACGACGAGTAGTTCGACGACGAAGTCGGGAGAATCCAGATGCCCTGCGATTCGCGCCAGATGCCCGGATCGGACTTGCCATCGCCATCGAAGTCACCGACGACCGGCGTGTCTCCTAACGAGGGGAAGCCCGCCGGCACGAACAACGGCTGACCCGCCGCGAAGCTGTAGCCGCGGCTCGACAGCAGGATGGCGTAGGTCGCGCTCTGGCCGCCGGCAGGCGGCTCGACGTAGCCGAGGTCCGCCTTGCCGTCGCCGTCGAAGTCGCCGGTGATCGGCGCTTTGCCGGCACCTCCCCAGCTGAAGAATTGCGAGCTGCCAAAGCTATAGCTCTGTCCCGACAGCAAGAGACCCCAGCTGCCATCGCGGTAGTAACCGATCTCGCTGCGGAGGTCGTTGTCGAAATCGGCCTTGTGGCGGTAGTAGCCGAAGGCCGAGAGCGACATCTCCCAGATGCCGCGCCCATGCGTGGCGATGCGCAGGACACGATTGCTGTTCTGAATCGCCATATCGAAGACCGCGACGCGCGGCAGCCCATTGCTGAACGGCGTCCAGTTGGCGCCGCCGTCGGTCGAGCGATAGACACCGATGTCTGTGCCGGCGAAGAGATTGCTGGAATTGTTCTTGTCGATCACAAAGGCGCTCACCGGAACATCGGGGATGCCGTTGCCGGCAGCCGTCCAGGTCGGCGAAGCATTGCTCAGGTTGGTGGTCTTCCAGATGTGTTGACCGCTGGTCACGCCGAAAGCGGCAATCGTTACATAGGCGGTATCGGCGTTGTTCGGATCAACCACGGCGCGAGCGATGTACTTGGCCGTGACCGGGCCGGTGACGTCCGTGAGCGACGAGGAGCCGGTTGTCGTCCGGAAAACTTTGCCGTTCGTCAGGCCGACGATACGCACGTTGTCGTTCTGCGCCGAGATGCCGATTGCCGACACGCGCTGATTGGCGACGAACGGCCCCTGGCTCACCAGCGTCATGGTCGTGCCCTGGTTGGCCGAGCGATAGAGCCGGTCGGTGCCGAAATAGACGGTGTTCGGGTTGCCCGGCCCCAGCGCCATCGGCGCATAGAAGAGGACGTTGTCCGAGCAGACGAGGCCGTTGTTGGAGGTGCAGACGCCGGTGTTCTGCGCGCCGAGGAAGCTCCAGATGCCGCCCGCCGTCGTGGCGCGGGCGAAGCCGATCAGCGAGTTGGTCGAGTTGAAGTAGGTATGGTACATCGTCACGTTGGTGGTGTCAGCGGCATTCTGATCAATCAGCGTGTAGCCGCCATCGCCCCCGTCCGTGCGAACCCACGAGGCATTCGGTTGTCTGAACTCTGTGCCGTTGTCCTGCGTGCCGCCGATCATGAACTCGCGATCCGACGGATGCAGCGCCAGGCTCTGGAACTGCGTCGCGTTGAAGCCTGAATTATTGAGGCTCGCCCAGGTCGAGGTGCCGTCCGTCGAGCGGAAGATGCCGCCGTCGTTGCCGGCGTAGACGATTGAAGTATTCGACGGCGCGACCGCGACGACATGGCTATCGGCGTGCAGTCCCGACGAGTGCTCGGCGAAGGTCAGGCCGGCGTCGGTGGTCTTCTTCAAGTTGGTCGAGCAGGTGCCCGAGACGTTGCCGGCGAGGTAGAAGACGCTGGCGTTGCTCGGGTCGATAGCGACGCCGATGTTGTAGAAGCACTGGCCGCCGCAATACCCTTCGGCGGCGTTGATCGATGACGACCAGGTCGCGCCGCCATCGGTCGAGCGGCGCACCACGCCGTCCTGCCCGAGGTTGGTGCAGACGGCGCCGGCGTCTTCTTCGGTGGCGGCAAGCACCGTGACCGTCGAGGCGACTTTGTTGATGGCGAAGTTGACGCGGATGCCGAAGTTGCTGCCGCCGAGGGTCAGCGTGCGCGTGAAGCTCGGCGTCGCCCCCAGCGCGTCGGTCGAGCGCCAGATGCCGCCGTCGCCCGCGACGTTGGTGCCGAAGACGGCGACGATCAGGTTGTTGGCATTGCCCGGCTCAAAGGCCATGTCGGTCACCGAGCGGTTGGGCGAGGCCGTCGGCACGGTGAGCTGGGTGAAGGTCGGCGTCGCCCCCAGCGCGTTGGTCGAGCGGTAGACGCCGCGGTTGGGCGCCGAGGCCGCGAGTTGCCCGCCGCTGCCGCCGATGCCGGAGGTCGTCGAGACGAAGACGTTGTTGGCATTGCTCGGGTCAACGAGAACTCTACTGATGCTGTTGTTGGCTAACTGGGCGGCGCCGAGCGGCCCGACCAGCGTCGCCGTCGTCTCGGCGTTGTCGATGCGGTAGAGGCCGACGCCGAAGAAGCTGTCGCCGGAGAAGTTCGCTTCGCCCGTGCCGACAAAGACCGTGGTCGGGCTGGACGGCGCGATGGCCACCGAGCCGATGGCCAGCGACATGGCGCTGTCCATCAATTGCGTCCAGGTGGTGCCGCCATTGAGCGTGCGGTAGAGGCCGCCTTGCGCTGTGCCGACGTAGACGACGTTCGGGTCGGTCGGCTTAACGGCGATAGCTGTCACACGGCCACTGACCGGGAACGAGCCGTTGGGGATCGGCGCCGGGCCAATCGAGGTCCAGGTCTGGCTGTTGATCAGCGGCGTGATCTGGTTGCTCTCCTGACGCCTGGTCTGCTCTTGGCTTATAGTCAGCTCTTGCTGCTCCATCTGCTGGAGCGCGCGGACGCGCGGGTCATACGACAGCTCGTGCGGCAGGCCACGCAAGCGGGCGACGTACTCATCGCGCAGGCGCATATACTCGCGCTTGTCCATGCCCTTGGCGATGTCGGGCAAGTCAGCATCGTCGTCTGAATCCATCTCCTTGAGGCCGCTGCTCGCGCTCTGAATGCCGGGCTGCGGCGCGGTCACAGACGCGCTGGCGCGCCTTGCGCCCTTAGCGGTTTGCGGGGCCTGGCCCTTGCGGCTCTCGCGCGAGGCGCTGACGCTCTGCGAAAGGTTGGGTAGCAGGATGAAACCTGCCAGCGTCAGCAGGCCGCCGAGGATCAGCAGACGGCGGAAAGCCGGTGATTGCGAACGAAGGGGCCGAAGGCGTACGATAGCCAGCTTCGACGGTTTGAGTTCTTTCATGAACGATGTCTCCTTGCTACATCTTCTTCCCGAGGGAATAGCCTTGATTTTTATAAACCCTGGCTCGCTGTTAGATTTGAAATGCGGGGCGCAAAACCTGAAGAGAGCCAAATGGGATTCGCCATTTTATTTTAGGGCCTAGTTCATTGCAAGCATTATCTTTATGGCCGGACTAGCGAAAGTTGATGCGATTGGCCATTTGAGCCTGTTCGCAATCAAAATACAAGAATTGCTGAAGCCGCCGGGCAACCCACGGCACGCGACGGCGGGCTGTTCGAGTCCAGGAAGCCATGCGCAACCTGAAGCGCCCGGGGCGACATCCGATTTGCAGGTGATGAAGGAGGCCGTCTTGAAACGGTTGCTAATGATCTCGATGGTCTGTTTGCTTATGGCGGGCTCGGCGCGGGCCGCTCAATCCGGGTTTGAGCCTTGCCTGCCGCAGGGGATCAAGGCCGACACCGTGGTTTCCGTCCAGGGCGTGCAGACAGACGCCGGCAATAACCTCGTCAAGAAAGTCACGGTGGGTGATCGGCTGACGGCGCTCAAGGCGCGTTGTCGCCGCGGCAAGCTGGTGGACGGCAAGGGCAGGGAGATCACCTTCTACAGGCTGAAGGGCTGCTGGGGCAATCCGCCGGTCAACTATCAGGAGATTCTCACGCGGCAGCGCGAAGAGATCGAAAAACTAAAGAAGCGTTATACGGTCATCACCCTCACCTGCAACCCGGACGGCATGATAATCCAGTGATGATGCAGTGGGGTTGACGGCTTAGACGCCTGGCAGGCGCGAGCCTCAATCGCCGGCGGCGACGGCCATCTCGGCTTCGGGGCGAGCCCTGTGACTTTCTTCGCGCGGCAGCAGGAAAGCGAAGACGGCGCTCAACAGGGTCAGCGCCGAAGCGAAGATCATCGCGGTGCGGAAGCCATAGGCGAGGACCAGCGGATGCAAAGCCTGCGGCGCCAGCGCGCCAATGCCCCACGCCGCACCCATCATCAAGGCCGAAACCGTGCTGGTCTGCCCCGGCGCCAGTTCTTGCGCCATTGCCACGTTCACAGGGATCGTCGCCAGCAGGAAGAAACCGCCGGCGCCGAGCAAGATCAAGCTCAGCGCGCCGCTCGTCATCAGCGCGCCGATCATCAGCGGGCCGGCCAGCAACCCGGAATACAAGGTCACCGTGCGCCCCGAAGTCCGCTCGGCCAGCACGCCGCCCGCCAGCCCGCCAATGCCGCCCATCAGCAGAAAGACCGTCAGCACATTGCCGGTCCCGGTCAGGCTATAGCCTTCTTCATTGAGCAGAAAGGGCAGGTAATTGTTCGTCGTGATCTGCAAGCCTGAACGGATGACCGTGATGGCGTAAAGCAGGGCAAGCGGTTTCCATGCGGCGTGCAGCGCGGCCAATAGCGGTGAGCGGATGCCTGTCGTCGCCGGCTCGACCTTTGCCGGCGCGGCAAGCGGCGGGCAGATGCGATAGAGGATGGCGCTCATCAGCAGGCCGAAGCCCATGACGTAGTAGGTGTGATCGAGGCCGGCGACGGCGACGATGCGCGTGATGGCGAACGGCCCGAAGGCGAAGCCGAGCGTGCCGAGCGCCGAAAACATCGCCATGCCGACGCGCTTGCGATCTCCCGAAGCGTGCGACGCCATGGCCGCCGCCTGCGGGTGGAACGAGCCGATGCCGATGCCGCCTGCGACTAACAGCGTAATCAAAATCGCGTAGGACGAAGCCAGGCCGATCAGCGAGACGAAGACGGCGGTGAGCGCCGGGCCGCAGACGGCAAAGAAGCGCCGCGCGTAGCGGTCGCTGATGAAACCATAGAGCGGCTGCATCAATGACGACGATAGCGAGTAGAGCGGCGCCAGCCAGAAGACCTGCGCCTCGCTCAACCCGAGTTTGACTTTCAAAAGCGGCAGCAGGGGATAGATCAGGCTGGAGTAGGCGTCGTTGACGAAGTGCGCGGCGCACAGGGTCGCCAGAGTCAGCTTGTCGCGTTTGTGCATCGTAGAGCGACCGCCGACCGCCGTCCATCAGTGGACGGCGGTCGGCTCGTTATTGTTCGACGTGAGCCGTGGCATCGCGGCGCTCGCTGACGTGGCGGCGGGTCACCGCGATGAAGTGCTTGAAGATGGCTTGCGACAGCAGGTCGTCCTGCCAGCCGACTTCCGGGTGCCACTGAACGCCGAGAATGAATTGATCGGGGCGCGTGTTGATGACCGCTTCGATGACGCCGTCGGCGGCCCAGGCGATGGGTTCGAGGTCGCGCCCGACAATGTCAATCGCCTGATGGTGATGGCTGTTGACCGCCGTGTGCGTCGAGCCGGCGAGCCGCGCGATCAGCGAATCTTCGGTGACGTTGATCGAATGCGAGCGCCGCCAGAAGAGGTCGCCCTGCATATGCTTGAGCGGCGCTTTGACTTCCGAGGGGATGTCTTGAATGAGCGTGCCGCCGCGATAGACGTTGAGCGATTGAATGCCGTAGCAGATGGCCAGCACTGGCATACGCCGCGCCTCGGCTGCCGCCAGCAACATCAGGTCCATCTCGTCGCGGCGCGGCACGACCGGGCCGAGGCCGGGCTGCGGCTCGCGCCCGTAACGCAGCGGGTCAACGTCATTGACCGCGCCCGGCAGGCAGATGGCGTCAACCGTTTCAATGATGGCTTCAACGTATTCCGCTTCGGGGATGAGCGGCAGCATCAGCGGCGTGCCGCCCTGCGCGTAGATGACTTCCGGGTAGGTCTCGCGCAGCTCGTAATAATTGGTGGTCCAATTGTAGCGGCATGGGATGCCGATGATCGGCCTTGATTTCTCGCTCAACACAGTAACCTCAGTGATTAAAAAAGCGACCTGCTGATAAAAAGATGGCCGCCGCGGTTTTCTCGCTGCGGCAGCGCCCGGCGTGGATCGAAACGATAGATTAGCGGCTGGCCGCGCCGCTGTCAACGAAGCGCAAGCGGTCGCGGCTGACAGCGCTCGCCACCGGCACATCTTGGGCTGGAGCCGCTCGCCGAGCGGGCTTCAGAAGGTTGCAAAGCCGCTTGACCGCAATTGAGTTGCGATTCGACAGCCCGCAAAAATCAAACCGCCAGCGCCTCACTCAAGTTGCTCACGGTTATCGCCACCTGTGCGAAACCGACGCCGGCAAATTTGGCTGGTCGCGATGAGCGCGCATCAGGCAACCGCCTGAGCGGGGTTATAAAATCCTTTACCGACCGATCCGCTAATCTGATAAAATGAGCGCGGCGCGAAGATGGCCTCTCACGCCGCGCCGCGCCTTTTCAATCATTAGAGTTCAACGGGAGAAGTTGTCATGTTGATGCGTCTCGGTCGCTTCATGGCTCCGTTCATGCTTGCCCTTTTAATCGTCGCTGCCGGCTTGCAACAGACCTCGACGGGCGCAGCGCCGCCGCCGCAAGTCAGTGACGAAGATTACTCGGATCAACCCGAAGAGGCCGAGCGCTATTATCTTCAGAAGCGCCTGCCGGCGGATGAAACCATCCTCCCCGCCGAGCGCTACGTCAAAGCCATGCGCCACATTGAGCGCATGCCGACTTATTCGACGGCGCGCGCCGCGCGGCTGAGCGGTCGCTCGGATTATTCGACGCAGGCCGAATTGAGCGAATGGGTAGAGCTGGGGCCGGGTAACATCGGCGGACGCACCCGCGCGCTACTCATCAACCCGCAAAGACCTGAAGTGATGTACGCCGCGGGCGTCGCCGGCGGCGTCTGGAAGACGAGCGATGCTGGCGAGTCCTGGCAGCCGCTCGATGATCTGCTGCCCAACCTCGCGGTCAGCTCAATGGCGATGGACCCGACTGACCCGAACATCATCTACGTCGGCACCGGCGAAGGCTTCTCGAACAGCGATGCGCGGCGTGGCGCCGGCATTGTCAAAACAACGGACGGCGGCGCGACCTGGACTTATTTGCAGAGCACCAACAATTCGGATTTCTATTTCGTCAACGACCTCGTGATCAGCCGCAACACGCATCGCGTTTATGCAGGGACTTCGACGGGCGTCTGGATGAGCAGCGATGGCGGCGCGAACTGGTCTTCGTCGTTTACCAACCCGGCGGCCACCAAGAGCTGTCTCGACCTGGCCATTCGCACAGACAAGCCGACCGATCAACTGCTCGCCGCCTTTGGCAACCTTCAGCCGGCGACGGTATTTCGCAATACGGACGCGGCGGGCACAGGCGTCTGGACGGCGGTGTTGGCAGAGCCAAACATGGGCCGCACGGCGCTGGCCATTGCGCCTTCGAATCAAGACGTCGTTTATGCGATGGCGATGAGCCTCGCGCCGGGAGATTATTTTCTCGGCCTGCACGCCGTCTTCAGGTCAACGGATGGCGGCGGCACCTGGACGGCGAGAGTCCGCAACACCGATGCCGACAAAGCCAACACGGTTCTACTATCAACCGGGGGCCTGGCCTGCGGCAGCACGAGCAACAATCAAGGCTGGTATGACAACGTGATTGCCGTTGACCCGTTACAGGAAGATCGCGTCTGGACCGGCGGCGTGACCATGTTCCGCTCTGACGATGGCGGCGCGAGCTGGGGGATAGCGGCGGGGCTGCACACCGATGAGCATTGCATCGTCTTTGATCCCAATTACAACGGCAGGCAGAACACGACGATGTATGTCGCTGGCGACGGCGGCATCTATCGCACGTTCAATGCCCGCGCCAGCGTCGGCAGCTCGCCCTGCACGGGAGTCGGCAGTGCCGTCTTCTGGACGCCGCTGAATCATAACTATTGCGTGACGCAGTTCTACTTCGGCATGCCTTACCCGGACGGCAAGAGTTATTTCGGCGGCACACAGGACAACGGCACTTTGATTGGCACCGATGACGGCGGAAAGAACGGCTGGCAAGCGTTAATGGGCGGCGACGGCGGCTATGTGGCCATTGATCCGGGCAATCCCAACATTCTCTATACCGAGTTTCAGAACCTCAACATCAGAAAATCGCTTGACGGCGGCAGGTCGTTTTTCCCGGCGGTAACCGGCATTCTCAATCGCAACTTCATGTTCATCGTGCCGTTTGCGATGGACCCAAGCAAATCGAACCGGCTCTGGACGGGCAGTGACGTGTTGTGGCGCACCACGGATGGCGCGGGCCAATGGACGCAGGCGAGCGCGCCGCTGCTCGGCATCACCAGCGCCGTCGCCATCGCCCCGGCCGATGGCAATCGAGTGCTGATCGGCACATCCGGCGGCGCTATTCATCACTCGGAAGCGGCGCTCGCAGCCGACTCGAATACCAACTGGCTCGGCGTCACGCCGCGTTTAGGATTCGTCTCGTGGGTCGCTTATGACCCGGTTGACCCGATGATCGCCTACGCGACCTATTCGAGCTTTAACCGAACCACCGTGGCTTCTGACCGCCACATCTATAAAACGACCGACGGCGGCGCGACCTGGGCGAGTATTGATGGCGGCGGCGGTACCGGCATTCCCGACATTCCGGTTCACTGCATTGTGATCGATCCAACGGACCGTGCGCGGCTCTACGTCGGCACAGACCTCGGCGTCTTCGTTTCGACCGACGGCGGCGCCAACTGGGCGAGCGAGAACACGGGCTTCGCGCACACGCCGGTCGAATCGCTGGCTCTGAGCAACAGTGATGGCATCGTCCGGCTGTTCGCTTTCACACATGGGCGCGGCGCGTATCGCGTGCGGCTCGCGACGTTTGTGTCGAAGATTACCGGCGCGACCGTGAATGGCAAGAAGCTGACGGTGACGGGCGAGAACTTCGATTCAGGCGCGGCCATTCTAATCAATGGGCAGGAGCAGGGAACCAAGCATGATGGCGGCGACTCGAAAGGCGCGTTGATCTCGAAGAAGGGCGGCAAGAAGATTGCCGTCGGACAGACCGTAACCCTGCGGGTGCGCAACGGCGACGGTTCGCTGACGCCGGATTTCGTTTTTACCCGTCAATGATGCAGGGGCATGCAGTGCCGCAAAGCGTAAATGGAAGATCGACGCGGAGGCACGGAGGCACGGAGATGACACAGAGAAGACTCCGTGTCTCCGCGTCCCCGTGTCTAATCTCCTTCTGTAATGTTCAGCGTTGAATGGCCGTGAATATCCCACGAATGGGGAATGCGCGGCCAAAGATAGGCTTGAGGCATGAGGACGCTCGTGGTATATTGCGAGTCGCCTCCTCGTCAATGCCTCTACGTCTGTTACTTCCATCTCATGCTCATGGCAACGCACGATATGCGAAAAAAGCTGCAATGGTTGTTGGTATCTCGCTTTGCGATTGCCGGCGCGTTGCTGCTGACCGTCGGATTGATTGAGAAGGAGCCGTCGCCGCGCTCGTTCCTGCCGGTGCTGGTGACCGTTGGCATCGTGATCGCGTTGCTGTCGGTCGTCTATTTCCTGGCGCTGCGGACCAGAGTGCCGCACTACGTTCACGCTTATGGCCAGCTCACGCTCGACATCCTGATTGTGACCTGGCTGGTGGCGCGCACAGGCGATGTCGAATCGCCCTTCCTGGCCTTATACCTCGTCATCCTGTTCGCCGCCTGCGCCTTGTTCGGCAGCCGCGTCGTACTAACGCTCGGCGCGCTGTGCGAGGTGTTCTACATCATCGTCTGCGTGGCGACGATGAGCGGGCTGATCGGGCGCGGCGCCGGCTGGCCCGAATACCTGTCGGCGCAGATGGCGTGGACGAAGTTTCTTTTCTCGCTCAACCTGATTGCCATCTTCGCGGTCGCCCTGCTGTCGAGCCAACTGGCCGAGCGCCTGCGCCGCAACGAGAGCGAGATTCAGACCGCGCGCACGGAGCTGGCGAGCGCGACTCGTGACCTCGCGGATTACCGCATTTTTAATGACCGCATCATCGAAAGTATTCGCAGCGGCCTGGTGACGACGGACCTCGCCGGCCACATCACGACTTTCAACCGCGCCGCCGAAGAGATTACGCGCTACAAAGCCTCGGACGTGCGCGGCTCGCATATCTTTCGCATCTTCGGCGACATCGAGCAGCAGATCGAAGTCGGCCTGGAAAGCATACGGGCGCGCACTCGCCCGCCGCGCTTCGAGCTAGGTTGCCGCACGGCGGATGGCCGCGAGATTCATCTCGGCTTTTCGGTCGCGCCGCTGGTTGACGAAGCCGATGACGCGCGCGGCTATGTGCTGACCTTTCAAGACCTCACGGACGTGATGGAGCTTGAGCGCGAAGTCCGCCGTCAGGAGCGGTTGGCGGCGCTCGGCAAGATGGCCGCCGGCCTGGCGCACGAGATTCGCAACCCGCTGGCTTCGATGCGCGGCTCGGTACAGGTGCTTGCCAGCGAGCTGAATCTGGCCGCCGACCAGGGGCAATTGATGCAGATCGTGTTGCGCGAAAGCGACCGGCTGAATCACATCGTCTCCGACTTTCTGACCTACGCGCGCCCGCCGCGCATGGAGAAGACCGTCATTGATCTCGGCAGCCTGCTTGCGGAAACCGCGGCGCTGCTGCGCAACAGCCCGGAGCTGAAGCCCGATCATTACCTCGTCGAAGACTACCCGGCAGAGCCGCTTTTCTATTCCGGCGACCCGAATCAGATTCGCCAGATTTGCTGGAATCTGGCGCGCAACGCCATCCAGGCCATGCCGATGGGCGGCGAATTGAAGATCGCGCTCAGCGTCGATGAAGGCGGCGAGACCAGCATCACCTTTGCCGACACCGGGCAGGGCATGAGCCGCGAGCAGAAAGAGCGTTTGTTCGAGCCCTTCAGCTCGTCGAGCGGCGGCACTGGTCTGGGCATGGCCATCGTCTATCAACTGGTCAATGACCACAACGGCAGGATTCAGGTTGAGAGCGAGGCTGGCAAAGGGACGAGCATTTCGATTAAGCTACCTGCGCACGGGCGGGTTACCGAACAGCGCACCGAGCGCCGCGTCGCCTTGATTCAGTAAATGTGGCGCAAGCTGTTAGCTTGCGCGAGTCACTACGCAAGCTAACAGCTTGCGCCACAGGGGTATGATGATGGAGAAGATACTGGTCGTCGATGACGAGCGCAGCATGCGCGAACTTTTAGAGCTCGTGCTAAAGCGCGAAGGCTATGCCGTGCACACGGCAGAAAATGGGACGCGCGCGCTCGACCTGGTCAGGCAGAACGTCTATGACCTGATCATCTCCGACGTCAAGATGCCGGACATCAACGGCATTGACCTGCTGGCCCGCGTCCGCGAAATCTCGCCCGAAACCATGGTGATTATGATCACCGCGTTTGCGACCGTCGAAACGGCGCGGCGCGCCTTCAAGCTCGGCGCCGAAGACCTGGTTATCAAAGACGCCGGCTTTGACGTCGAAGAGTTAAAGGTATCGGTCGGCAAGGTTCTCGAAAAGAAACACCTGCGGCAAGAGAACGTCCTGCTCAAGCGCGAGCTGCGTCAGCGCAACTCGCTCGACAACATCATCGGCAAGTCGCCGCAGATGCAAGCCGTCTATCAGATGATCGAGACGGTTGCCGCGACCAACTCGACCATCTTGATCACCGGCGAATCGGGCACCGGCAAAGAGCTGGTGGCGCGGGCGATTCACAACCTCTCGAACCGCGCCGCCGCGCCGTTTGTGTCGATCAACTGCGGCGCGTTCACCGAAACGCTGCTCGAAAGCGAGCTGTTCGGCTACATGAAAGGCGCGTTTACGGGCGCGCAGTCGAACCGCAAAGGCTTGTTTGAAGCTGCCGAAGGCGGGACGATCTTTCTGGACGAGATTGGCGAGACGACGCCGGCCATGCAGGTGAAGCTGCTGCGCGTTCTGCAAGAGCGCTGCATTCGTCGCGTCGGCGGCGTCGAAGAGATTCCGGTTGATGTGCGCGTCGTCGCCGCGACCAACCGCGACCTGGCGCAGATGGTTGACGACGGCACGTTTCGCAACGACCTTTACTACCGCATCAGCGTCATCCCCATCGAGCTGCCGCCGCTGCGCGCGCGGCGCACAGACATACGCGAGCTGGTGCAGCACTTCCTCGAAAAGTACAGCGCCCAGGCGGGCCGCCCTGTGCTGAACATTTCGGAAGAAGCCGTGCGCTACCTCGAAGCCTATGACTGGCCGGGCAACGTCCGCGAGCTGGAGAACACCATTGAGCGCGCGGTCGCCTTAGAGCAGGGGCGCACCGCCGGGCTTGACCGCCGCCGCGAAGACCAGGGGCCGCCGCCTGGCACCGCCGACCGCCGCATGCGCCCGGAGTGGCTGCCCGAGCGCATCCTGAAATTCAAGCCGCGTAATATGGCCGAGCTGGAATTGCCCGACGACGGCATCGATCTTGAAGCCTACCTGATGCAGTTAGAGAAGGATTACATTCTCAAGGCGCTGCAACGCACCAGCGGCAACCAGACGCGCGCCGCCGAAGTCTTGAAGATGAGCGTGCGCTCGTTGCGCCACCTGCTCGACAAGCACAAGATTCGCCACACCGCGAGCATGATCCGCGAATCAGGGCCGCTCGGCGACAGCGCCGCGCACAAAGGCTAACGACGCGGTGACGCGGAGAAGGATAGTCGCAGTAATCGTTCTCGCCGTTTCTCAGAGCCATCGTTCCCTATCGCCGCGTCGCCTCGGCCCCCGCGTCGCCGCGTCACAGTGACCCGCCCCGCAGGAAAAGGACTCCATGAGTGCATCGCCAACCGCCGCGCCGGTCGCGCCGCGCCCGCCGTTCTGGCTATCGAGCGCCTTCGTGCCGGTGGCGGCAACGCTGATCGGACTGGTCACGCTTGCCTGCTACAGCAATAGTTTTGCCGGCGCTTTCGTCTTTGACGATCACCGCTTTATCGAAACGACGCCTTACATCCGCGCCCTGTGGCCGCCGTCTGAGGCGCTCGTCGGCTCGCTCAGCGCGAACCGCCCGCTCGTCGGCTATTCGCTGGCGGTGAACTATCGCCTCGGCGGCCTCGCGCCCTGGTCTTATCATGCGGTGAATCTGTTGATTCACTTCGTCGCCGCGGTCGCGCTCTTCGGGCTGGTGCGGCGGACGTTACAGTCGCCGCGACTGGCTTCGCGTTACGCGCCGATGGCCGGGCCGCTGGCGCTGGCGGTCGCGCTCGTCTGGGCAGTGCACCCGCTTCAGACGCAGGCGGTGACTTATGTTATTCAACGCTGCGAGTCGTTGATGGGGATGTGCTACCTGCTGACGCTTTACTGTGCGGTGCGCAGCTTCACGGCTGAAAGAAGCACGCGCTGGGTGGTCGCTGCGGCGGTCGCCTGTATCGCCGGCATGTTGAGCAAGCAAGTCATGGTGACAGCGCCCCTGATGGCGCTGTTGTTCGATTACCTGTTTTTTTCTGAGTCGATAGGCGCGGCGTTGCGCCGCCGCTGGCCGTTGTACGCGACGTTGGCATTCGGCTGGGTGGTGCTGCTCGGCGTCATGCGAGCTGCCCCGGCGGGCGACACCGCCGGCTTCGGCGTGAAGACGATCACGCCGCTGCAATATCTGATTTCGGAATTCTCGGTCATCTGTCATTACCTGCGCCTGTCGCTCGTGCCCGCGCCGCTGGTGTTCGATTATGGCTGGCCGAAAGCGTCGCTGGTCGCGGCCCTGCCTTACGCGGCTCCCGTCTGTCTGGGCGTCGCGCTAGTGGCTTATGGGTTGTTCCGCCGCGCGCCGGCGGCTATCTTCGGCGCATGGTTTTTCCTGATCCTGTCGGTGACTTCAAGCGTCCTGCCGATTGATGATCTGGCGTTCGAGTATCGAATGTACCTGCCGCTGGCGGCGGTCATCGGCGGCGTCGCGGTCGGCGGCGTCGAGCTGTGGCGGCGTGTGCTCGCGCCGCGGCTCGCGGCCGCGAAGGCGGTTGTCTTCAACGGCGGCTCGCTGGCCTTCGTGCTGACCGCCGCGCTGATTCTCGTCTATGGCGGGCAGACGCTGGCGAGGAATCAAGATTACAAAAGCGAGATGGCGCTATGGGCCGACACCGTCGTCAAGCGGCCAGAGAATGCGCGCGCCCGAAACAACTTCGGCTACCAGTTGCAGCGGCAGGGAAGGCTGCCAGACGCGGTCGCCCAGTACACCGAAGCCATTCTGCTCACCCCGTCTTACGCCCAGGCGTTTTACAATCGCGGCACGGCGTACAAAGAACTCGGCGACCTTCAGCAAGCTGAACAAGACCTCACTGAAGCGGTGCGCTTAAGCCCGTCGTCAGCCGATGGGCACAACAATCTCGGCAGCGTGCTGGCAAGCCGCGGCGATTTGGTATCAGGTGAGACCCACTTTCGCCGGGCGTTGGAGCTAAAGTCCGGGTTTGTGGATGCGCGGCTCAACCTCGCCGCCGCTTTAGCGGCGCAGGGACGTTTCATCGAAGCCAGAAGCGAAGCCGAGCAAGTTCTCCAACACGCTCCGGATCTGGCCGAAGCGCATTTCATTCTGGCGGTCGCCGATGAATCGCTCACCGATTACTCAGGCGCAGAGCAACAGCTCAGGCAGGCCATTCGACTCGATAACGGCAATGCCGCCGCCCGGCTGCGGCTGTGCCGTTTGCTGCGACGGCTGCGCCGCGATGACGAGGCGGTGGCGCAATACAAGGAGCTTTTGAAGACGGCTCCCGCGGAAGGTGCCGCCTGGATGGAGCTTGGGGCGTTGCTGGAATCGCGCGGCATGATGGCGGAAGCCGCTGACACCTACCGGCAAGCGCTCAGAACCATTCCCGACTTGAAGGCTGCGTCAGAAGCGCTGGCGCGAATCAACGCGCGGCCAAGGCCGGTCTCATAAGAACGCCGCAAGCCTACTGGCAAGCTGAGTCGTGAGGACTGGCACGGGCATTGCTCTGTCAGCAAGCGCATTTACTAGAATTAGAGAGGCGAATTTGCATACGGAGAGATGCAAGATGAAAAACCAACGCGGCTTTTCGATACTCGAACTGCTGATCGTCGTCGCCGTGGTTACTTTGATCGCGGCCATTGCCATACCGAATCTCAAGAAGGCGCGGCAATCCGCAAGCTCCGCATCGGCGGTCCAGTCGATGCGCACACTGACGACGGCAGAGCAGATGTATCGGCAGAAATTTCAAATATATGGAACCTTATCGCAGCTTGCCCCGGAGGGCACACTCGATACGACGCTCGGCACCGGCACCAAAAGCTCTTATCTGTTCACGGTCACGCTGAATGCAGACCCGCTGCATTACACCTGCACCGCAGAGCCTATCGAAGACATAGACACCATGATCTATTACTTCACCGATGAGTCCACCGTGATCCGTTACAACTACGGCGGGTCAGCGGATGTCAACAGCCCGCCGATTCCTCGATAGTTCCGCCATTCTGACAAAAAGCGGGAGAAACCGGGTACCGCTTTTTGTCAGAATGATGGGCTTTTTTCCACCCACGGCTCCATTTCTGGGGTAGACCCCTTTACGAAAAAGAAACTTTCTTCGCCAATCACGCTTGAAATGTTTTGGTACATGCCTTGCCGTGTGCCAGGAGACCGCACTGTTCTTAGGGTGCGGCAACGAGGGAAAAACGACTGAAATAAAGGAGCTGTGAGCTATGAAGAATGAGAAGGGTTTTTCACTGATCGAGTTGTTGATTGTGGTGGCCATCATCGGCATCATCGCCGCTATCGCCATCCCGAACCTGCTCAAATCGCGCCAGGCGGCCAACGAGGCGGCAGCCATCAGCGCTTGCCGCACGGTCGGCACCGCGCAGGCGACTTATCAATCCACCA